>CAZZEV010000123.1:0-8534 GCA_964653305.1 uncultured Cellvibrionaceae bacterium
GCCCACACGATGCCGATACTTTGTTCGATCACTTTATTGAATTAATGCAGGCTCGCAAAGCCAAGTAAAGAATTACGCAAGGCCTCTCGGGAGGCTGAATGCTTAGATGTGCGCGACCGTGTGCTCACAGGATGTGAGCGCCGAGCCCCCAGGGATGGGTTCACGGCGTGTCGCGCATGTCTAAGCATTTAGCCGGATAATCTCAAGGCCAAAAAACCGGAGCAGACATGCCAAAACGTACAGACATAAACAGTATCTTGATTCTCGGTGCAGGCCCCATTGTTATCGGCCAAGCGTGTGAGTTCGATTACTCGGGCGCTCAAGCCTGTAAAGCCCTGCGCGAAGAGGGTTACCGCGTTATTCTGGTGAACTCGAATCCTGCCACCATCATGACCGACCCGGTAATGGCCGATTCCACCTATATCGAACCCATCGAGTGGCAAACCGTAGAAAAAATCATTGAAAAAGAACGTCCAGACGTAATTCTTCCCACCATGGGCGGACAAACGGCGCTCAACTGTGCCTTGGCCTTGGCTAAAAATGGCGTGCTCGAAAAATACAATGTCGAGCTGATTGGCGCCAAAGAAGAAGCCATCAACATGGCGGAAGACCGTAATCTGTTTGACCAAGCTATGAAACGTATCGGTCTTTCTTGTGCGCGTGCGAAAATCGTACACACCATGGAAGAAGCCAAAGAAGCGCCTAAAGAGTTCGGTTTCCCTTGTATTATCCGTCCATCATTCACCATGGGTGGTTCAGGCGGCGGCATTGCTTACAACTGGGACGAATTTGAAGAAATTTGTACGCGTGGTCTAGATTTATCGCCAACCAACGAATTGCTTATCGACGAATCGCTCCTGGGTTGGAAAGAGTACGAGATGGAAGTTGTTCGCGACAAAAACGACAACTGCATCATCGTCTGCTCGATTGAAAACTTCGATCCTATGGGTGTTCACACCGGCGACTCCATTACCGTAGCGCCAGCGCAAACTCTTACCGATAAAGAATATCAAATCATGCGTAACGCCTCGATTGCGGTATTGCGTGAAATCGGTGTTGAGACTGGTGGTTCTAACGTGCAGTTCGCCGTTAACCCCGTTGATGGCCGTATGGTTGTGATCGAGATGAACCCACGTGTATCGCGTTCATCTGCACTTGCATCAAAAGCTACTGGATTCCCCATTGCAAAAATTGCAGCAAAACTCGCTGTGGGTTACACGCTCGACGAATTGAAAAACGACATCACTGGCGGTGCAACTCCAGCATCGTTTGAACCGTCTATCGATTATGTTGTAACTAAAGTTCCTCGCTTCACTTTTGAAAAATTTGGCGAAGCTGATGCGCGTTTGACCACACAAATGAAATCAGTGGGCGAAGTCATGGCCATTGGCCGCACTTTCCAAGAGTCGCTCCAAAAAGCCTTACGTGGTTTGGAAGTAGGCTCTGCTGGTTTTGAATCTAAAGTGGACGTTACCACTGAAGAAGGCTTGGCGAAAATTCGCAGAGAATTGGCAACTCCCGGTGCAGAGCGCATTTGGTATGTTGGCGATGCATTCCGCGCTGGTTTGACTGTAGAAGATGCGTTTAATCTCTCTAAAATTGATCCATGGTTCCTCGTACAAATCGAAGAATTAATTAACATGGAGCAAGCGTTGCGCGGTAAATCCCTCGCGAATTTAGATGCTGATGCGATCTTCGCCTATAAGCGCAAAGGTTTCTCCGACAAGCGTTTAGCCCTATTGCTCGGCGTAAGCGAAAAAGATGTACGTCACTATCGCCAAGGTTTGAATATTCGCCCGGTCTACAAGCGCGTTGATACCTGCGCGGCAGAATTCTCAACCTCTACTGCGTACATGTATTCCACTTACGAAGAAGAGTGCGAAGCCAACCCAAGCGACAAGAAAAAGATTCTTGTTATTGGCGGTGGCCCAAACCGTATTGGTCAAGGTATCGAGTTTGATTACTGCTGCGTGCACGCCGCTTTGGCGATGCGTGAAGATGGTTACGAAACCATCATGGTCAACTGTAACCCAGAAACAGTTTCTACCGATTACGTCACCTCTGATCGCTTGTTCTTCGAACCGGTGACATTAGAAGACGTATTTGAAATCGTTCAAAAAGAAAAACCGGTTGGCGTGATTGTTCAATTTGGTGGTCAAACTCCACTGAAATTATCACGCGCGTTAGAAGCGGAAGGCGTACCGATTATCGGCACCAGCCCAGATGCTATCGACAAAGCGGAAGACCGTGAACGTTTCCAACAAATGATTGAAAAACTCGGCCTGTTGCAACCGCCAAACGCGATTGTGCGCTCGCTTGAAGAAGCCTTGTTGGCTGCTGATCGCGTAGGTTATCCGCTGGTTGTGCGCCCATCCTATGTATTGGGTGGGCGTGCGATGGAAATCGTTTACAAAGAAGATGAGTTGCGCACTTATATGCGCACAGCGGTGCAAGTGTCTGAAGATGCTCCTGTATTGCTCGATCATTTCTTGAATGCAGCAATTGAAGTGGACATTGATGCTGTATCAGATGGCAAACAAGTTGTTATCGGCGGCATCATGCAGCACATTGAACAATGTGGCGTTCACTCCGGTGACTCAGCTTGTTCATTGCCACCTTATTCGTTGCCTGCCGATGTGCAAGACGCTATGCGCGAGCAAGTGAAGATCATGGCGCTTGAGTTGGGCGTTATCGGCTTGATGAACACCCAGTTGGCTTATCAAGACGGCAAAATTTATGTGATTGAAGTGAATCCACGTGCATCGCGCACTGTTCCTTTCGTATCCAAATGTATTAGTGTGTATTTGGCGAAAATCGCAGCTCGCTGCCAAGCTGGCATGTCATTGGCTGACCAAGGCTTCACTAAAGAAATTATTCCCACTTACTTCAGTGTGAAAGAAGCGGTATTCCCCTTCAATAAATTCCCTGCGGTAGACCCAATTCTCGGCCCGGAAATGAAATCAACTGGCGAAGTGATGGGCGTGGGCGATACCTTTGGCGAAGCTTATGGCAAATCGCAATTGGGTGCTAATAACCGTATTCCAACATCCGGCACTGCATTCTTAAGTGTCCGCGATATGGATAAAGTAGGTATCGTTGGTGTCGGTAAAGATTTAGCCGAGCTTGGGTTCAAGTTGGTTGCTACCCGTGGCACAGCAGCTATTTTGCAAGAAGCTGGTTTAAGTGTTCAGGTTATTAACAAGGTTCAGGAAGGTCGTCCACACATTATGGATATGATCAAAAACGACGAAATTGATTTGATTTTGAATACCGTAGAAGGCCGTCAAGCCACTCGCGATTCTTCATCAATTCGTCGCAGCGCAGAAAATCATCGTGTGTACTACAACACCACCTTGGCTGCTGCTGAAGCTGTGTGTATGGCCTTGAAAGAGGGCGAGCATATTGAGGTTCGACGCTTACAAGATTTGCACAAAAGACCCCATAAATAAAAACTTTTTCAGTAAGGAAATAAAATGAGCACTAAGTTTCCAATGACTGCTCTCGGCGCTGAAAAGTTAGCGGCTGAGTTAGAAGATCTCAAAAAAGTACAGCGTCCGCGTATTGTGAACGCTATTGCTGAGGCGCGCGCTCACGGCGATTTGAAAGAAAATGCTGAGTATGCGGCTGCGCGCGAACAGCAAAGTTTTTGCGAAGGCCGTATTCAAGAAATTGAAGGCAAGCTTAGCAATGCGCAAATTATCGATGTCACTAAAATCCCGCACTCAGGCAAAGTGATTTTTGGCACCACAGTGACCATGATCAATCTGGATACAGACATTACTGTTACCTATCAAATTGTGGGTGATGACGAGTCCGAAATCAAAGCCAACAAAATTTCTGTCAACTCGCCTATAGCCCGTGCGTTGATTGGTAAAGAAGAAGGCGATGTAGTCGTGGTAAAAGCGCCGAGCGGCGAAGTGGAATACGAGATCGATAAGGTCGAGCATCTTTAAACACGGAATACCTTTACCGCAAGCCAGAAACAAGAAAGCCGCCAAATTTGGCGGCTTTCTTGTTTTTGCTATTGCTTATCTGTGTAATGACTATCTGTGCAGATTAGAAAGCTTGGGGTTCGCTTTTTTATTGGCGCGATAGAGAATAACTACTTTGCCAATCTCTTGAATCAGTTCAACATTGGGCATTGCGATAATTTCAGCTACCAACGCTTTACGCTCGTCGCGATCTGCAAGACCTAACTTAACTTTGATCAGTTCGTGATCATCAAGTGCGCGGTTTAGTTCTAGCAAAACACTTTCACTCAAGCCATTGCCGGCGATGGTAACGATAGGGTTGAGCTTGTGGCCTATGGTACGAAATGATTTTTTGCGGTCGGCGCTGATGGGCATAAAACTTACCTGAGAATGGGATATTAAAGAATGAGATTAAAAAGATGGCGGCTATTGTAGCCCACTAAGTATCTCAAGCGTTAATCTGATGGTAGGTCGGGTGTTTATTTCATCCTGCAGATTCACTGCTAGAGTTAAAGAGCAAGTCTCGAAGGGCGAGAGTTAAATGACAAATGTGTAGACTTGAAGTCTAGGGCTTGTAATTCACTATGTACTCCCCAATTATAGAGCTGTACTTAAATGTGTATTTTAGATTTTTCATGCTGTTTTATGTATTTATGAGGACCTCTCCTTGAACGATATCACCAAGAACCTCCTGATTTGGCTTGTTATTCTAGTCGTCGTAATCAGTGTGTTCCAAAGTTTCGGTAAGCCTGCCAGTGATGACACCATCGCTTACTCCGAATTTATTACAGCGGTCAAAGAGAATCGCGTTAAAGACGTCTCTATTTACCCAGATAGCGTTGAAGGGGTTCTAAACGATAATCGTAAATTCAGAACCATCCGCCCCATGGTGCGCGATGATAAGCTGATTGATGATCTCTACAATCACAACGTGAACTTTGAAGGTCGCGAACTCGATAAACCTGGTTTCCTTTACCAGTTGTTGCTTTCAATCGCCCCAGTTCTAATTATCTTGGCTGTGTTCTGGTTCTTCATGCGCCAAATGCAAGGCGGCGGTGGCGGTAAGGGCGGCCCTATGAGCTTTGGTAAAAGCAAAGCGCGTTTGTTAGGTGAAGACCAAATTAAAACCACCTTTGCCGATGTGGCAGGTGTGGATGAAGCCAAAGAAGAGGTGCAGGAGCTTGTACAGTTCCTGCGCGACCCCTCTAAATTCCAACGCTTGGGCGGCATGATTCCGCGCGGCGTATTAATGGTTGGCCCGCCAGGTACGGGTAAAACCTTGCTTGCTAAAGCGATTGCTGGCGAAGCCAAAGTTCCTTTCTTCTCGATTTCGGGTTCTGATTTCGTTGAAATGTTCGTAGGTGTTGGTGCTAGCCGCGTCCGCGATATGTTTGAGCAAGCTAAAAAGCAAGCGCCATGTATTATCTTTATCGACGAAATCGATGCTGTAGGTCGTCACCGTGGCGGTGGTCACGGTGGTGGTCATGATGAACGTGAACAAACCCTCAACCAATTGTTGGTAGAAATGGACGGTTTTGAAGGTAACGATGGCGTAATTATTATCGCCGCTACCAACCGTGCCGATGTGTTAGATAAAGCCTTGCTGCGCCCTGGTCGTTTTGATCGTCAAGTGTATGTTGGCTTGCCGGACATTCGTGGTCGCGAGCAAATTCTTAAAGTTCATATGCGCAAAGTGCCGCTGGATGAGCGCGTTAGCGCGTCTGTTATCGCTCGCGGTACACCCGGTTTTTCGGGTGCTGAGTTGGCCAACCTTGTAAACGAAGCAGCTTTAATGGCTGCCCGTGGCAACAAGCGTTTGGTGACTATGGAAGATTTCGAAAAAGCGCGCGACAAAATCATGATGGGCGCCGAGCGCAAATCTATGGTAATGAGCGAGAAAGAAAAAGAGAACACGGCTTACCACGAAGCAGGTCATGCGATTATCGGCTGCATAGTGCCAGAGCATGATCCGGTTCATAAAGTCACCATTATTCCTCGTGGCGGTGCTTTGGGTGTAACCCAGTATTTGCCAGAAGAAGATAAATATAGTTGGAGCAAGCGTTCGCTTGAGTCCCGTTTGTGCACGTTGTTTGGCGGTCGTATTGCTGAAGAAATGACGTTAGGCATAGATGGCGTTACCACCGGTGCGTCTAACGATATCGAGCGTGCAACTAGCATGGCGCGCAGCATGGTAACCAAGTGGGGCTTGTCCGCAAAATTGGGCCCATTGCACTATGGCGAAGAAGAGGGCGCTTATCCGGGCATGGCAACTCAACAATATTCTGGTGAAACTTCGCGTCAAATTGATGAAGAAGTGCGCCGTATTATTAATGAATGCTATGCGCGGGCGACCAAAATTCTGGAAGATAATCGCGATATTTTGGAAACCATGAAAGACGCTTTGATGGAATATGAAACTATCGATTCTGAACAGGTGGCCGATCTAATGGCGCGCCGTAAAGTTCGACCTCCACGCGAGTGGAATGACGATGATTTCAACAGCCATCTAAAAGGGAAAGACTCTGGCGAAAAGCCGAGTGATCCCATTGGCGGACCTGCGAACACACATTGATACTGAGGCTTGAGTGATGGAATTCAGCAAAAGATCGAGATGGCTAATTCTTTTGCTATTGGTGTCGGGCTCTATCCTAAGCTACGTAATTGGCTTCAGAATAGGATTCGTTGCGGCGATTGTGTTGGGTTTGGTATTGGAAACCTGCTTTTGGGTTGGTTTGTTTCGGATCAAACCTTATTGGCCTAAGTAATAAAATTAAGTTTTTAGTGCAATTAACCCTGAGCTTGCTCGGGGTTATTTTTTTCTAGTTTTTTTGAGTTCGATTTTAGGAAGACTCTTTAGAATGTTGCAGTGCGCCACGCATAAGCTCGATTTGGCTACCCCAAAGATTATGGGGATTTTAAATATCACTCCGGATTCGTTTTCTGATGGTGGCAGTTACCATCACGCCGGTCATTTATCGCTTGACTTGGTGCTAAAGCGCGCTGAACAAATGTTGGCAGAGGGGGCCGATATTTTGGATGTTGGCGGCGAATCTACTCGCCCGGGAGCTGCTGTTGTTTCAGAGCGGGAAGAGTTAGATCGTGTTATTCCCGTAGTTGAGGCTCTGGTTGAAAAGTTGGGCGCATTGGTTTCGGTGGATACCAGCACGGCGAGTGTTATTCGCGAATCTGCTCAAAAAGGCGCGGGCATTATCAATGATGTTAGGGCGCTGACGCGCGATGGTGCCTTGGATGCTGCGTCTAAAACGGGATTGCCGGTCTGCTTAATGCACATGCAAGGCCAACCTCAGACCATGCAGCAAGCACCACAATATCAGGATGTGGTTGCAGAGGTGCTGACATTTCTGCGGGACAGGGTGGCTGCTTGCAACGCGGCAGGCATCACAAAAGAACGCATTTTAATAGATCCTGGGTTTGGCTTTGGCAAGACACTCGGGCATAATCTCGCGCTTTTAGCGCGCCTTACTGAGTTAGCAGTTTTGGATGCCCCCGTTTTGGTGGGGCTATCGCGTAAATCGCTGTTGGAAAAACTGCTCAATCGCGGTGTTGATGAGCGTCTAGCGGGCAGTTTGGCCTTAGCCCTGGCAGCAGCAGAGCGTGGTGCTTCCATTATTCGAGTACACGATGTTGCGGCGACTAAGGATGTATTAGCTGTCTACAATGCAGTAAAAAATAGTGCATAAGCAACGATGTAAAAAGTTCAACTTAATTTATTAACCTAACGGTCAGTGTTAGAGAGTGGAGTAAGGATCAATGTCGCGTAAATATTTTGGTACAGATGGTATTCGTGGTTTAGTCGGTGAGGCACCAATCACCCCGGATTTTATGCTCAAGCTCGGCTGGGCTGCTGGCCGTGTATTAATGGATCGTTTTGATGGATCCAACTTGATTTTGATCGGCAAGGACACACGCATCTCGGGCTATATGTTTGAGTCAGCCTTGCAAGCCGGGTTAATTAACGCGGGTGTCGATGTAGGTTTGCTCGGCCCAATGCCAACCCCAGGCGTTGCCTATTTGACTCGTACCTTCCAAGCGCAGGCGGGCATCGTCATTAGCGCTTCACACAATAGCTATGTTGATAATGGCATTAAATTCTTCGGCGGAAACGGCACTAAATTACCCGATGAATTAGAGCGCTTGATCGAAGAAGAATTAGAAAAGCCCATGGTGACCGCTGAGAAACTCGGCAAGGCTCGCCGTATTGGCGATGCATCAGGTCGTTACATTGAATTTTGCAAAGGCACCATGCCTTGGGGCTTCAACCTCAAGGGTCTACAAATCGTATTGGACTGCGCCCACGGCGCCACCTATAACATAGCGCCCGATGTATTCAGTGAACTGGGCGCAAAAATCATCCCTATGTTCGTGGAGCCAAACGGTACTAACATCAACCGCAGTTGTGGTTCTACCAAGCCCGAGGCCTTGCAAGAAAAAGTCATCGAAGTGGGTGCCGATTTGGGTATTGCCTTTGATGGTGATGGCGACCGTGTAGTCTTTGTGGATCACAAGGGTGAGATCGTGGATGGTGACGAGCTCCTTTATATC
>CAZZEV010000124.1:0-8457 GCA_964653305.1 uncultured Cellvibrionaceae bacterium
AGCAGTTGGCTTTTAACCAATTGGTCGCAGGTTCGAATCCCGCACGACCCACCATTATTAAGTATTGCGCTATGTAAAGAACAAAAGAGGATGCCATCTGGCGTCCTCTTTTTATTTGTGCTCTCGATACTTTTTTAGGTCTCTTTCCGAGCGCTTAACCAAAGTTTTAGCTTTCGCTGTGTTAGAATCGCGGCCTCTTTTTTTGTCTGTTGATAGTGACGAGGCGGGTTTATGACGGTTGAATTATTCAATGTCGCAGTGCGTGAGAATAGCTCTGCACAAGATGTGGTGAAAGAGCACTTGGCCCGCGCTTGGAGCGCCCCGCAATACACTCCCCAACAAGAAGCAGACTACAAGGCTCGCATCAAAGCGCTACTTAAGCAACATAATGCCGTCTTAGTCGCCGACTATTACACTGATCCGCTTATTCAGGCTCTGGCTGAAGAAACCGGCGGGTGCGTTTCCGATTCATTAGAAATGGCACGGTTCGGCAAGAATCACTCTGCTGACACCTTGATTGTTGCGGGCGTGAAATTTATGGGTGAAACCGCCAAAATCCTTACTCCTGAAAAGCGTGTGCTTATGCCTACGCTTGAAGCGACTTGCTCGCTCGATTTGGGTTGTCCAATTGATGAGTTTTCTGCGTTTTGCGATGAGCACCCAGATCGCACCGTGGTGGTTTATGCCAACACCTCTGCCGCTGTGAAAGCGCGTGCGGATTGGGTGGTTACGTCGAGTATCGCCTTGGATGTTGTTGACCACTTGGATCGCCAAGGTAAAAAAATCCTTTGGGCTCCGGACAAACACTTGGGTGGTTACGTTCAACAAAAAACCGGTGCCGATGTACTTCTGTGGGACGGTGCATGTATCGTTCATGAGGAGTTTAAAGCCAAGGGTGTTGAGGATTTAAAAACCCTTTATCCAAATGCTGCTGTTTTGGTTCACCCTGAATCTCCAAAAGCGGTTGTGGATTTGGCGGATGTGGTTGGTTCGACATCGCAATTAATCAAGGCGTCGCAAACCTTGCCCAATCGCGAGTTTATTGTGGGAACCGATCAGGGTATTTTCTACAAAATGCAGCAGTTGAGTCCCGATAAGGTGTTCCATATCGCGCCTACCGCTGGTAGTGGCGCTACCTGCCGTTCTTGCGCCAATTGCCCGTGGATGGCGATGAACGTATTGGACAATCTCGTCGATGTGTTTGAGCGCAACGATAATGAGATTTTTGTGGATGCCGATTTAGCCAGACGCGCCATGATTCCCTTGCAGCGTATGCTGGACTTTAAAAAGTAACTAAAACCATAAAATATGGGAATTAACGCTGGGTGAGCGGGTCTTTTGCTTGTCTCATGGCGCCTCACTCAGTACCATTGCGCCTTCTTATTTTTTTGTGCGCGCTTGATGTAGCTAACGGAGCTTTTGATGATCCAAGGTAGTATGGTTGCCCTAGTAACTCCCATGAACCAAGATAACTCACTCGACTGGGCGAGCTTGCATAAGTTGGTTGATTGGCACCTAGAGCAGGGCACACACGCGATAGTTGCTATGGGCACTACTGGCGAATCTGCAACCTTGACTGTTGAAGAGCACTTAGCGGTTGTTAAAAGGGTTGTCGATCAGGTTAATGGCCGTATTCCAGTAATCGCGGGTACTGGCGCAAACTCTACTTCCGAAGCTGTAGAGCTAACGCAAGCAGCCAAAGATGCTGGTGTGGATGCCTGCTCACTGGTAACGCCTTACTACAACAAACCCTCCCAAGAGGGTTTGTTTTTACATCATCAACACATCGCCAAATCGGTAGCTATTCCCCAGATTCTCTACAACGTACCAGGGCGTACGGGTGTGGATATGAAAACCGAAACTGCGCTACGTATCGCTGCAGTACAAAACATTATCGGTATTAAAGAAGCAACTGGCGATTTAACTCGCGCCAAAGCGCTGATCGACCAAGCGCCTGCAAGTTTTGCCATTATCTCTGGCGATGATGCTACTGCCGTTGAGTTGATTCTCTTGGGCGGTAAGGGCGATATTTCAGTAACAGCCAACGTTGTGCCCAACCAAATTGCACGTATGTGTGAATTGGCATTGGCTGGCAAAGCGGATGAGGCGCGTGCGATTAATCAGCGCTTGATGGCACTGCACGATGCAATGTTTGTTGAATCTAATCCCATTCCGGTTAAATGGGCAGTTGAGCAATTGGGCTTGATTCAATCGGGTATTCGTTTGCCGTTGACGCGTTTGTCTTTGGCTTACCAAGATCAAGTTGCTTCAGCGTTGAAGGCTGCAAAATAATAAGCGGTATCCTGTGGGCTCTGGGTTTTCAGCCAAGGGCGCCACAGATTAGAAAGTATATTTATAACAATAAAGTTTTCCGATCGGCATCGGTTTAGTACCAAACACAAAAATCAAAAGCGATTTGTACGAATCGTAATGGGTATATAAAAACTTAACCATACAGAGAGAAAACATGAGTAGTCTAAATTCAATCAATGCCAATGTGGGTAGGTATCGGTGGACAATTTGTGCGCTGATCTTTTTTGCCACCACTGTTAACTATCTCGACCGACAAGTTCTGAGTTTGCTAGCCCCAGATCTCTCTAAGGAGTTTGGTTGGACCAATAGCGACTACGCCAATATCACTGCCGTATTTCAGTTTGTCTATGCGATTTCAATGCTGTTTGCGGGTCGCATTATCGACATCATGGGCACAAGAGCAGGCTATATCGCGGCTATTATTATTTGGTCAATTGGCGCCATCATGCATGCCTATGCCATTCCTTTGGGGGAATGGACTAATAATGCCCTCGCGCTAGCAGGTTTAGCCGCCGTTCCTGTTTCCATTGCTGGTTTTATGATTTCCCGCGCCGTTCTCGCCTTCGGTGAAGCGGGTAACTTCCCTGCGGCCATCAAAGCAACTGCTGAATATTTCCCTAAAAAAGAGCGCTCATTTGCAACGGGTATTTTTAATTCCGGTGCGAATGTAGGTGCGATTTTGGCACCATTACTGGTGCCTTGGATTGCCGCTCATTGGGGTTGGCAAACCGCGTTCATTTTGGTGGGTGCGGTTGGTTTTGTATGGATGTTTTTCTGGTTTGTTTTCTATGATGTGCCGCATAAACAGAAGCGCTTATCAAAAGCAGAGTTGGATTACATTAATAGCGATAGCGATGAGCCTGTTGTTAAGGCGGATGCAGATACTGAAGTAAAGACCTCTTGGTTCAAGTTATTGGGCTATCGCCAAACTTGGGCGTTCGCCTTCGGTAAGTTTATGACTGATGGCGTGTGGTGGTTCTATTTGTTTTGGTTACCCAAATACCTAGAGGCGCAGTTTGGTCTACTTAAAACCGAAATCATGCTGCCGTTGGCTGTGCTTTACAGTATGACCATGGTGGGGAGTATTGGCGGCGGTTGGTTCCCAACCTATTTCATCAATAAGGGGCATAACCCCTACGATGGACGTCTTCGTGCGATGTTTGTGATTGCGCTCTTTCCGCTTGTAGTTCTTTTGGCGCAGCCTTTTGGTCATTACAGTTACTGGATTCCAGTGTTATTAATTGGTATAGGTGCGTCGGCTCACCAAGCTTGGTCGTGCAATATCTTCACGACCGTATCGGATATGTTCCCTAAAAAATCGGTCGCTTCTGTTGTTGGTATTGGCGGTATGGCTGGCGGTTTGGGAGGTGTTGCAATGTCCAAATTGGGTGGTTGGCTGTTTGACTATTTTGGTGCACTAGGTCAAATCTATACTGGCTATGCCATTATGTTTGGTATTTGTGCGGTAGCCTATTTAGTAGCCTTGGGCGTAATGGTTGCGTTAGTGCCAAGATACAAGCCTATTACAGATTTATAAGTAAAGAATATGATCAGTTGGCGGGCTTGCAGCGCTGCCAACTGATAAGATGGCGAGAACTATGATTGACGAACTTTATTGGCTTGTCCGTGTCTAGAGCAAGCCTTCTAGCTTAATATTGCAAAGCCTGTGGCAAGGGTGCATTCGGTTTTATCCTCTTCGAGAATCTACATGAATTTATTGACTGCAAAAGCCAAAAAATTAGCTTCATCAAAAATGGCGCGTTATGGATATTTGGTTTGTCTAAGTGCTTCGCTTTCTGGTTGCGGAGTGTTTTTTGGGGACGATGGAGTTTTCCGCAATCGCGAAAATGACTATCTCAAAGCGGATAATTTGCCTCCCCTAGTTCTGCCTGCGGGTACAAACAAAGAGGCGATGGGCGAGCTCTATCCCATTCCGCCCATTAGTGCATCGGATTTCGGATATGACGCTACGGCATCGGAATATGATGTGCCGCGCCCTATGCCACTCTCGGCCAATATGCTACAGGACAACGTTAAGATTCAGCGTGTGGGTGAAAAATCATGGATTTTAGTGAACGCCGCGCCCGGTGAGTTGTGGCCGCGAGTTCGTAATTTCTTAAATGCCAATAATTTGAGTGTTGCTCGTGCGGATCTAAAGCAGGGCATTATCGAAACGGGTTGGTTGCAATTCAAGACAGATTTGAATAGCCAAGACAAATACCGTTTACAGATCGATCAAGGTATTCAGCCTGAAACCAGTGAAATTCATATTACGCATGTGAATGTTCAGGGGGCTGCCAAGCCAACTCAAGATCCAGAGTGGCCGACAAAATCTATGAATGCCGAACGTGAAAAATGGATGATGGATGATTTGGCGGCAAATTTGGCAAGTGACAGTACGGAAGGCGGCACCTCCATGATGGCGCAGTCTATTGGTGGAAATGTTGCTGCTAAAGCTGCTTTGGGGATGTATAGAAATGAACCTGTGATGACGCTGAAGCTGGACAAAACCCGCACCATGGCCACCATTGCCTACGCGGCCAAGCGCGATGGTTTTCAGTTGTTTGAGTCGGATGCAAGCACTGGCATGTTTTATGTGCATTACAAAAATCTTGAGGATGCTAAACCTGGTTGGTTTAAGCGCTTTTTCCGTATTGGTTTAAATCCAAAGCCTGTAACTACGCCCTACAGTTTGGAAAAAATAACAGCCAATATGCTGCAAGGCGAAGCATTTGAGGCGGCTCCCTATTCTGATCGCGATGAAGAGAAGAAGCTCAAAGATGCTCCGGGCTATATGGTCGTAGTTACCGGTAAGTCGGGCGATTACATGGTGCGTGTACGCGACCCTTACGGCAAGCGTTTAAAGCCGCGAGAAGCACGCGAGTTAATTACCAGACTGCGTAAGAATTTGATATAAGTGCCGACACCTGCTGAAGTGATATTCCGTTTTGCTTCATTGGGTAGTGGCAGTCGCGGTAACTCCACCATGGTGGAATGGTGTAACGGCTCACTCCTCATTGATTGTGGTTTTAGTGTTAAAGAGGCTGAGTTGCGCCTAGCGCGGCTCGGTAAAACCGCGCAGGATCTGACAGCTATCTTGGTTACCCATGAGCATTCAGATCACATCAAGGGTGTGGCGGCCTTATCGCGCCGCTACGATCTCCCAGTCTATATGACGCCTGGAACCTATCACAGTAAGGATCTGGGCGAGTTACCCAAACTTAATCTCATCCAAGCTTATGCCTCCTTTGAGTTGAATGGTTTGCAGGTTAATCCTGTTGCTGTGCCCCATGATGCTCGGGAGCCAGCACAATTTGTTTTCGAATACGCCGGCTTGCGCTTGGGAATACTGACGGATTTAGGTAGTATTACGCCCCACGTGGAAACGGCCTATCAGGCTTGCGATGCAATGTTGTTAGAAGCCAATCACGATCCTTTTATGTTGGCATCGGGTTCTTACCCCCCCTCGCTTAAACAACGGGTCGGTGGTCAATGGGGGCATTTGAGCAATCAGCAGGCCGCCGGATTTTTGCAACGATTGGATACTGAGCGCCTACAGCATTTGGTGGTGGCGCATATTAGCCAGCAGAACAATTCAGTGGATGTGGCGCGAGCCGCATTAGGGCCTGTAACCCAATCGGTTAAACAAGTTACCTACGCTTGCCAAGATCAAGGTTTTGACTGGCTAAGTGTGGTTTAGGAAGGTTCCGCGGTTACCGCTGAGCGCAATTTCTAAACTAAGGTTCAATTAGTCGACTAGAATTAATTTTCAACTTAAGTGAGTACAACGATGGAAAAGCGCGAAGAGCTCTATGCGGGCAAAGCCAAATCTGTTTATAGAACCGATGATCCTGATCGCGTGATCATGGTTTTCCGTAACGATACCTCTGCATTCGATGGCAAGCGCATTGAACAGCTGGATCGCAAAGGCATGGTAAACAACAAGTTCAATGCCTTCATCATGGGTAAGCTGCAAGCCGCAGGTATTCCTACGCACTTTGAAGCTTTGTTGTCTGACAATGAAGTGCTTGTGAAAAAAATGGACATGATTCCGGTTGAGTGCGTAGTTCGCAACTTGGCTGCGGGTTCATTGGTTCGCCGCTTAGGTGTGCAAGAAGGTTTAGAATTAAATCCACCGACCTTTGAATTGTTTTTGAAGAACGATGCTTTGGGTGATCCTATGGTCAACGAATCGCACGTGCAATCTTTCGGATGGGCGACTCCTGAACAGCTGGCGCGCATGAAAGAATTAACCTTCAAGATTAATGCTGTGCTCAAAGAGTTATTCGCGAGTGGCAATATGTTATTGGTGGATTTCAAAGTGGAATTTGGTTTGTTTAAAGGCGAAGTGATTTTGGGTGACGAATTCTCTCCCGATGGTTGCCGTTTGTGGGATAAAGACACTCGCGAAAAATTAGATAAAGACCGTTTCCGCCAAAATCTCGGAAATGTTGTGGAGTCCTATGAGCTTGTAGGCAACCGTCTGGGCTTGACGTTTTAATGGGTTTTCCTCTCCAATTAAAAATGTAAGTACTAAGAGCAGAGATCTCTGCTCTTAGATCTCTGCCAAAAACTGTAATAAAAATTAAAGGAGATCTGCCGTGATAGAAAGACGTTTGTTTGATCGGACTACCACATCAGTGCGGGTGGAAATGAGCAATCCCAGCTTCGGAACTATCGTAGGCTTCGCTAAAGATGTCTCTGATGGTGGTGCCCAAGTGCAAATTGAAAACCAACCTTGCCCGCCATTAGGCACAGAGGTTATGGTAATGTTTAAAAAGTCCGTTGGGCCTATTAATGCAGAGCCGGTGCGTATGAAAGTGATGCACCAATTCAGAAATACCATCGGTTTAATGTTTGTGCGATAAGTGCATTTTGCTCTGCGTTTTTTTCGCAGAGCAAACATTCATTCTCCAGCTTAATATCCTTCCCAGCTAAAACTTGCTACTTACACTGCTCAGGCAGCGTCAGCTTTAAATTCCCTTGATGTGTATTCTTTGCGAACTGCTTGAGGTCGCCGCAAGCGAGTTTCGCGTTTTCTGAAATATCTAATTCTTGCAGTGCCAACATATGCAAGACTGGTTCAGCGCTTGTTAAGTTGTTTTTGCGCAAAATTAAGACTCTCAATTGGCTAAAGTTGCTGAGCTGCGCGATGGATTGCAGCGCATTTTCAGACAAGTTGAGTTGTTCAATGGAATAGAATTTTTCCAGCCCTGCAAGTGATTCAATACCTGCATGACTGCAATTTAATTGTTTTAAATCTTCTGCCTTAGTGATGTGATTGTCGATAATGGTTTGTTCTACGCAGGCGCGTAACTTTGTGTCGGCAATCGCAAAATCTTTAAACAGCGAAGGTGGTGTATAAACGAGTTTGTTGTTAAGGCTGACTGAATAGCTTTTGCAGCCGGCGATCATTACAACCAGCAATAATCCGCTGATTGTATAAAGTGATTTTCTGTACATGGTAAATATGCCTTTGGCGCCCAATCAATTCGGGCAGTGAAAGTAATGTGAGCATTCTGGCAGTCTCGCCCCTGAATGCCAACTGCTTTTCAGTTAGAAGGGAGTTCTTTGTTACTCTATTTAGAATGGAAATAGAAGTTTTGGTTCAGGTAATAATTGTTGTAGTTCATTAGATATAAGAGAGAATCCTATGAAAAAGTTAATTGTGTTTTTATCCATTATTGCACTTACTGGCTGTGCGACTGTAGATTCGCAAAGCGGCGAAAAAAAGCCTAACAAAACGGGGAAGGGTGCTGGCATCGGTGCTATCGCAGGCGCCGTTTTAGGCGCGGCAGCATCAAGTAAAAGTGATCGCGGCCGTGGTGCGCTTACGGGTGCGTTACTGGGCGCTGCAGTGGGCGGTGGTGTTGGTCACTATATGGATAAGCAAGAAAAAGAATTGCGCGATAAGTTAAAAGACAGTGGCGTGCAAGTAAGCCGCCAGGGCGACAACCTGAATTTAATTATGCCCGGCAATATTACTTTTGCTGTGAACAAAGCGGACATTCGTTCAGATTTCTATTCAGTACTAAATTCTGTATCTCAAGCGCTTAAAGAATACGATCAAACCACGGTACGCATCAGTGGTTATACTGACTCTACGGGCCCCTTGTCACTCAATCAACGCTTGAGTGAAGAGCG
>CAZZEV010000125.1:0-8435 GCA_964653305.1 uncultured Cellvibrionaceae bacterium
GCTTTTAAACGCTAGCCCACTGTACGCAGCCATATTTAATAAAGCAGTGCAGTGCGCAAATATTTTACCCGCGTGCGGTGCTATTGCGGGTGTTTATAAATTCGTGGATGACACGCGTGGCGTTTGGAAAGCGCCCGCGAATGTGAGCTTGAATGGCGTGGTGGATTTGCCCATTAACATTTCAGATCTTCAACAGGAGCCATTGAATGTAGATGCCAATACCGGTAAATCCATTAACGTGATTCGCTCATTCACAGGTAAGGGCATTTTAATTTGGGGCTCGCGAACGCTGGCGGGCAACGATAACGAATGGCGCTATGTGCCCGTGCGCCGAACCATGACCTTTATTGAGCAATCGATAAAACACGCTGTGCAAGCCTATGTGTTTGAACCAAACACCGCGAATACCTGGGTTAAGGTGAGCGCGCTCATCGAAAATTTCTTAATGACACTGTGGCGGCAAGGTGCATTGCAGGGCGCTAAACCAGAGCATGCATTTTCTGTTTCGATTGGTTTAGGCAGCACCATGACCGCAGACGATATCTTGAATGGCATGATGCGTATTCACATTGCAGTGGCCTTGGTTAGGCCTGCGGAATTTATTCTGATTAACCTGCAACAAACAATGGCTGCGGACTTGTGATCTGAATTGTCTAGGATTGTCTGACCATAATATTGAAGAAAGTGTATCGATAAAAATTCACCTCGGCTTCATGCTTCTTTTGGTGAGAGCATAAATTAATGTGAATCACCCCATTCTCTCAGTCTTGGGCTCTCGCTAGATGATTCCTGCTGTGAGATTATGAACGACGTTTTAATAATAATTATGCAGTACCAGGTCGCGTTAAATAACATTAATAATTGAATCGTCATTGCAAGGAATCATAATGAAAAAAATTATCTTAGGTTTATTCATAACCATCATGCTCTTTGGTTGTGCAACAGCTCCAGTAACACAAGATGCAAATCTCCTTTCTAAAACCCAAGGTTATGTATTTGCCTATTTCCCTAAAACGGGTGCGGGCAATCAATTAACCATTGCGCGAATTGGCACTAAAGAGACCTACACGCTTTTACCGCGCAACGAGTCAAAAGCATGGGGGCGTTGGCTTCCAGCGGGTGAATATAAATTAAGCCAGTGGGGCAGCACGCCTTGGGGCGAATACAAAACCTTTACCGTTAAGGTTGGCCAAGTAACTGATTTGGGAAGTCTTATCCCCATGTCTTTGGGGGGTTATCAATATGTAATATTACCCATACGCCTCAAAGAAACCGATAACGCTATACAAGCACCGCTGCGCGAATTTTCTGCACAACTCACAACACAAGAACCTATACGTTGGGAGCCACAAACAGTTCCACAGATGTTAAAAGAAGTTGCGCAGCCTACTGGGCTTGGATTAATTGTGGACTTGATGATGGACTACCAACGCAAGGTCACTAAGCCTTCATTGAATAAACAATTGCTTACCATAAAAACGCCGCAAGAGTTTTTTACTATAGCGAAAAGTGGTTCAGCCCCTGCAACCGATGAAACGCCAATAGACGAAAAAGGTAATTTGTATTTCGGTGCTGATTTCGGGCAGGTGAGAGTGCGCAATCCGCAAGGCGTTTGGTCTAGTTTGGATACGGCGAGTCTTTATCCCGTTACTGCAGTGGAAGTATGTGGAACAAATTTAGTAGCAGGCTATGCAAATGGCGTTATAAAAATGTCTGCAGATAACGGCGCAACATGGAAACAAGTAAGAGATTTCGGTAGCGCAGAATCTGTGTTGGATATTGATTGTCTTAAAGATCGAAATATTGTGATCACGGGCCAATACGCAGAAACCCAGTGGGCATTCAAGCCATTGAAAAATGTGAGGTTGTATGGCGGTACGCAAAAAGGCCTTACTGATCTAACACAAATTTATAATCATGATATTCCCGCTTCACAGCAAGGTGGAATATTGCAAATCCGCGGCCAACAGATTCAAGAACAATATATATTTATTGTTCCTGTGAGTTTGTTCAGCTTGGATCTCAAAACTAATCAAGTGACCGACATTTCCAAAGAGAAGAAGGTAAATGGATTTCACACCACGCCAAACTCATCAATCATTACCGCGTGGCTTGCCGCTGGCGCATTCTCTGATACTTACCTATCAACCAATGCCGGCCAGAGCTGGAAAGAAATAGATTCGCCTTCGCTAATGATTAACGACATTATTTTTGACAGTGAAACAAAAGGCGTAGCAACACGCATCAGCCCCGGAATGTTCACAGTGACGCCGGAGTTTTACAATTATGATGCAGCGAAAAACAAATGGATTAAAGACTACGATGGGCTCACCAGTTGTAGTGTGCTTTTACATAATGAAAAAAATAAAGTTCAATTCTGTGTTGCGCCTGGCGGCAATATTTTTAGCTATGACAAGGCCACCAAAAAATGGCAAGCAGAATTTATTGTTGATTAACATTTAATAAAATGACTGGGCAGCAATGCCCAATTATGTGGATAAGGACTATAAAAATGAAATTTCTCAAATCTCTTTTAATCTTTATATTTCCGGTAGCCATAGTTGCCTGTGGAATTAATCCAGAAAAGTTAAATGCACCGGCTATAGCGTCCAGTATTTATTTGGATGCCGATCGAGAATCCAAGGAGACGATTCCAGACGTTGTTACAACCTATACGCTACGCAAAGGTATTTATGAATCTGCTAAGGAGGATGCAAAAGGCACTTATTACCTAGGGCCAGAGGGCTGCTTCATCACGCAGTTTGAAGTCACTAAAGGAACCCTCCGGGGTACAACCAACTGTGGCATTTTTATTCCCCATAACGCTAATCAACCAGCCGTTATATTTACCGTCGTTGGAACTGTAAAAACCGAAAAGTTTGGGAAGCTAGCAGACCAAGAAAGGAGTGTGACAGGTAATATTGGCACAAGCCCAATTGCAATTGCTGCTACCAATGCGGCCATTAAAATGGAGTCGGGCCAGTACGAATTGCGAATTCGAAAATATGATCCATTGGTAAAAGATTTGCGATCCTTAGTTAAGCCAAAGTAAATATTACCGTGTTGATGAGTGGAGCGATAAATGGGACTGCGGCATATTTTTACCGAAAGATGAGAAAAATGGGGCCGCCTTTTTTATGATTCGACGAACGCCTGACGAGCCAGAAAAATCTAATCAAGGCCCGATTATTGATGCCATTCTAAAAGCGGGATACGGTAGTTTTGATTTTCCTACCTCTACGCATAAAGATACTTCACTGCGCAGCAAATTAATATCGCAGTAGTCCATTTAAAATTAGAAAACTTAGGGTCAAGAGTAAAATTAACTACTTGAATAATTTTACTCTTACCTAAGTTACTGAATTAACCTGCAACTCCAACTTCTGAATCAAATCTGGTAGTGGCATGGTTTTGTCGAATAACCACCCCTGCGCATATTCCACGCCGTGGTTTCTAAGACATTCGACTTGGGTTTCGGTTTATACGCCTTCGCTGATCACTTCTTTCTTACAATACATATTCATATAAAAAACGCGCGACACCATCTTCATGATTTGCTTGCGCGCGCTGCGCCTGCGGAAAAAGTGCGTTTAAATTGCGGCCTGAATTTTCCATAAGAATTGGGTGTGCTACTGTTCTAAATAATTCTACATCATTCATGCTGTCACCAAACGCCATGGTTTGGTTTAGGGGCAAGCCTAGGTTTGTGAGTAAAATCTTCAGTGCATCACCTTTGGAAATATTCTTTTGCATAATTTCCAAATAGTTTTCATCGGAGAATGTCACGTTTAATGATGCAGAAATATCTTCACCGATTTGATTTCTTAATGCCAAAAGCTCGTGGTGTTGGCCATAGAACATAATTTTTAAGGCGGAAGTCGAAAGCATTTCTTGTTGGCTGGTTTCACGATAAAAAAATTGTGATTTCAAATGTGCTTTAAGCATGAACTCACAAGGTTTTTTAACTAGCCATTCGCTGTGGGTGTAGAGATTGGTGTACACATCAAATTGATTGCCAAGCGCAATCAATACTTCGTTGGTCTTTAGCGGTAGATCTTGGCTGACAAGTAATTTCCCATTCGCATCATGAATATTGGAACCGTTACAAGTGATGGCCGCAATGTCGCCGCCAAGTTGCTCTAGGTGACAGCGAACATCGTTGTTATGTCTACCGGTGGCGATCACCACATTTGCATTGCGCGCACGCAAATTATTGAGAGCTCGAAGGGTTAGTTCTGAAAGCACGTGCTGGCCGTTAAGCAGCGTTCCATCCATATCGAAAATAAACGTATTAACGGCTTGGTAATCGGTGTCCTCAATAAATTTTGTTACACGGTTAAATTCACCTCTTGCACTAAGCCTGTCTGCCCATTTTCCTTGATATAAATACCGCTATTGGCAATCTCGCCGAGGGAATTATTTTTTTCGTCTTTGAGTTGGAAGGGCGTTGTCAGGTGGCCTAAAAAAATCGCGCCGATTTGTTTATCGCCGAGCGCCATTAATTGGCTTGAGCCATCTTCGTTAAACGCCCAAATACGCAGCTTGTTGTAAATGCTGTCACCTTCGTCAATAAAATGATTGCCGTCTTCATCGAATTGCGCCAACTCGGCAAAGCCTCTACCGCTGGTGGGGCCGAAAAGTTCACTGCCATTGTTGATTGCGCCGTCGCCGTTGCGATCCAGCGCTAAAAAGCCACTGCCGGCTTTTAAGCTGGCGAGTTGTTCTTCGCTGCCGTTGGAATCTAAATCGAATGAGAAGCGCGTTTGACGGAGCCCCGCGCCTTGACCATCAAAGTTTATGACGATGGGGTCAATTTTTTTAGCGTCGCCAGCGCGGATGATCAGGTTGGACTCTTCGATGTAGGTTCGGCTCATGGTTAGGGATGTTGAAAAGTTAATTTCGCGGCCATCCTCAGTGTGAATAACCCCTTCTGCCTTGAACTCTAGTTTCTCTTGTTCTTGGTAGCGTTCGTGATGTTGGTAAACCATCCCGAATCCCTCAGAGTCTGCGACCGGAGCCTCGGGTGCTTGCGCAGGCGCGCCTTCGAGGGTGAGTGTTTGGCCGTCGGGCGCCATGTCGGATGGATCAACCAAATTCATTTGTCGCCCCGTAATTGCCTCGTAAAGCCGCTGCAAAATGACCAAATTGATACGTGAGCGAGAATCCATCTGGGTATTGAGATTGAGGGTTTGCCGGTTGCGGTGCATTTCTAACAGGGAAAGGCCACGGGTGGAGATGGTCACCTGTTCATCCCAACGTGGTTTAGCTGGCGTTTCGCTGGTGGCCTCAATCGCTTGCTTGGGCGTTAGCCAAAAATCGAGTTTTTCGCTAACGCTGTGTTCTTCGCGGTAATCATGGCTTGCGGCCATTGCAATCTGCGCCTTGGCGATAATCATGGTGTATCCCTCTTTATTGGTTGGATTCGAGAGGGTTAACGGCCAAAGTGGTTAATTCTTGAGCATGTTTTGCCGCTTTTGCAAGATTGTTTGGTTATCAGCCGTGTTGCGGGTAATCCCTCATGATATTTGTAATCTCTTGTGCGGCAAGCATTGAAGTTTCATCTCGCCTCCCTCATTGAGTTATGGCTAGCGCGAGTTTTAGCGCACTCTGATATTTCGTATATTCCCTAAGGGGTTTCTCTAAAAGGCGGTTTTATGTCTGTGTTATTTGAATCTGTAAAAATTGGCGAATTGGAATTGGCGAATCGCCTGGTTATGGCGCCGCTTACTCGTCAGCGCGGAACTGGAACGGATCATCGAGTGCCTAATAGCTTGATCGCCACTTATTACTCTCAGCGTGCCAATGCAGGCTTGATTATCTCTGAGGCCACGGCGGTGACACCCATGGGTGTGGGTTACGCGCGCACCCCCGGTATTTGGTCAGATGAGCAAGTGGAAGGCTGGAAGAAAACCACCAGTGCTGTTCACGAGAGGGGTGGCAAGATTGTGCTGCAGCTCTGGCATGTGGGCCGAATTTCAGACCCTATCTTTTTAAATGGCGAACTGCCCGTTGCCCCAAGTGCGATAGCCCCAAGTGGGCATGTGAGCCACATTCGCCCAGAAAAGCCCTATGTTACGCCCCGCGCGCTTGAGACGAGCGAGATTCCAGGCATAGTCGAAGCCTTCCGCAAAGGTGCTGAAAATGCCAAAGCAGCGGGTTTCGATGGCGTTGAGATTCACGGCGCTAACGGCTATTTAATCGACCAATTTTTGCAAGACAGCGCCAATCATCGCACCGATCAATACGGCGGCAGCATTGAAAATCGCGCGCGTTTGGCGCTGGAAATTACCGATGCGGTTATCTCTGTGTGGGGCGCCGGGCGCGTAGGTTTCCACATTGCACCACGTGGCGATGGACAATCCATGGGCGATTCTGACCCAGTTGCCCTATTCACCTACTTAGCCAGTGAATTGGGCAAGCGTAAGATTGCGTTTATCTGCTCCCGCGAATATCAAGGCGAAGACTACATTGGCGATAAAATTAAGGCTGCCTTTGGTGGTGCCTATATCGCTAACGAAAAATTCACCCAAGAATCGGCAGAAGCCCTGATTAATAAAGGTGGCGCAGAGGCGGTAGCATTCGGCTCTAAATATATTGCTAACCCGGATTTGTTGGGGCGTTTTCGCAGAATTTGCCCTTGGCAGACGTGCATTGGGAGACGGTTTACGGTACATCGGCGGTGGGTTATACGGATTATCCCGCGGCGAGCTAAGTCTGCATTCTATGTTCCCCTTTTTGGCAAAGAGGGGAACAAAAGACTAATCAGATTCCAAGTCGCCCTTCTCATCCACAATTTGCACCAGTGTCGCTATGCCATTGTTGCGTAACTTATCCATCAACTTGGCGAGCTTTTCCACTTGCGCTGCATCCAATTGTTCACCGTGAATAAAGGTGAGGCGCTGCTTTTTCACTAGCTCATACACATAGTCTGGGCGTACACGCAGGCGTTCGGCGGTTTGGGTAACAGAGAGAAGTTGTTGCAGCATAGCCAAGGTCTGTAAGTAAGTAGTTGCCTACTATGCCACAAACCTAAGGGCTGCAAAGGCCAAATTTGCCGGATTGCCGCTGCCGCTGTTCGCAAAAAGAAAACCTGTAAAAAGAAAACCTGTGCCATAATTTGCGCCTCTTCTTTTGGTTTCAGAACAGGGCTTTAACATGGCAAACCTCGGCACGCTTTACACCGTTTCTGCGCCTTCCGGTGCAGGTAAAACCAGCTTGGTATCGGCCTTGGTGAAGTCTAATCCTGAAGTCTGCGTCTCGGTTTCCCACACCACGCGCCCCATGCGCCCCGGTGAAGTGAACGGCATCAATTACCATTTTGTCGATCATGCGACCTTTGAAAGCATGATTGAAGCGTCTGCATTTCTTGAACATGCCCGCGTATTTAGCAACCTCTATGGCACCTCGCAAAAGTGGGTTGAAGAGACCTTGCAGCAGGGCATTGATGTGATT
The DNA here is from genome assembly GCA_964653305.1 of uncultured Cellvibrionaceae bacterium. Classification (GTDB taxonomy): domain Bacteria; phylum Pseudomonadota; class Gammaproteobacteria; order Pseudomonadales; family Cellvibrionaceae; genus Cellvibrio. Next base: position 7,453 of record CAZZEV010000125.1, read on the forward strand.
TTAGAAATCGATTGGCAAGGTGCTAAGCAAGTGCGCCATTTGATGCCCGATACGGTGAGCCTGTTTATTCTGCCCCCGTCGCTGGCCTGTTTGCGCCAACGTTTGACCGGCCGCGGCACTGACCCTGATGCTGTGATTGATGCGCGTATGGCGGAGGCCTTGAGCGAGATGTCGCACTACGTGGAGGCGGATTACCTCATCATTAACGATGACTTTACTACCGCACTGGCACAATTTCAGGCCTTGATTACCAGCCAACATTTGCGTTTGGCGCGCCAAGTGGAAAAACACGCGCCATTAATCGCTGAATTGCTTGCCTAAGCCTTTGAGCTGGGCGGTTATTTTATAAGCATCGCTTGGCAGTTTTACCTTAATTAGCGCATAATGCGCCCACTTTTTTAAGGCGACAGCTCGTCGCATTTTTGCTGAGTACAAAGTTATGGCACGTATTACTGTTGAAGATTGTTTAGCTCATGTTGATAACCGCTTTGAATTGGTTATGGTTAGCAGCCGTCGCGCACGCCAGTTGGCAATTGGCGGTAAAGAACCGCACGTAGCGCCAGAGAACGATAAGCCAACCGTTATCGCCCTGCGTGAAATTGAAGAAGGCTTTATCGATGCAAGCATTCTGTTAGAAAAAGAAACCTTGCCTCAGCCAAAACCAGAGCGCGTTTACGACAACGAAATCTAATCTCGTCGTAAGCCGTTTAAAAAAACCCGCTAAATCAACGATTCAGCGGGTTTTTTGTTGCCCGGAATTTACCTATCATTCAGCGTTTGGCGTTACACTCTGGGTTACTGTTAGACTTAGAGCCTTGTAACTATTGAGTTTAATAGGGAGTCGTCATCCCCGCAGGGGATCCAGCGACTTTAATGTAAAGCTAAAATCAAGGTCACTGGATCCCCTGCGGGGATGACGGAACCCACAATCGGAGTACGGCATTGCAAACCATTGAAGCCTTAAGCCACAGGCTTTCGTCTTA
>CAZZEV010000126.1:0-8384 GCA_964653305.1 uncultured Cellvibrionaceae bacterium
TAAATGATCTAGATTATTTATGATGAAGGCCATTGGTATGATTAGACCGAATATAATTACTGCTCGTAGCCCGTTGACTTTCATCAGAGCCGGTTAATACATAACCGTAATATTCTGCGTAAGTAAACGCTGAGACAGCCAAGACACAAAACGCAAGATACAAACGAAATAGCGTAATTTTTTTAAAGAAACTCATAAAATTATTCATCCCCCCATGGGTGATCGCTAGCATCCCAGCGTCGTTTTTCAAAATAGTATTTATTAAGCCCCGCTAGCACTGGCCCAATTGCAAGAAGAATGAAAACAAACCAGAAATTCTTGCTGCTAGGTTCGCCATGAGTTACTGAAACATGGGCACTAATATTCTGGCGCGTAATAGGGCTTGCATCTGCATTTACTTCCAGCACATATGTACCGGCTTTAACATTGGCAAACGAAGCATCATCATTGGTTGACCCCTCAGACCAATATCCATCGCTATCATGCCCAGAATAGAAAGCAAGTTCGCGAGACATTAAACGCGTTTCCCCAGTATCTTGATTTATTAAACTAAACTCCAGTCCCACCCAGTCATTATTTAAATTCGTATTAGTGTGCACTTGAAATAAACGATGGCTCGCCTTAAGCGTAAAGGGCTCACTGACTAATACAGGTGAACCTGTTGCACTCGTTAATGCCAAATTATCAAATTTAATTGTTTGGAAACTTTTTGGATGGATAAACATATCCACCAACAGTACCAACACCATGGATAACAAAAACGCGGAAACATAGCCCAAGATCGATGGTGATGGCTGGTTAATTCCATTACCTTTTTTACGCGGCTCCTCAACATTAAAAGCGGCTGAAATTATCGCGCTGTCAATGTATTCCCCCTCACTCCAAGTGATTTCTTTGGCAGACTTCTCACTTGAAATAACATAGGGCGGGCAAATAAAGTCGCTGCATTTTGCACTATCGCCACGCTTTACTTGCCAATAAAACTCACCCAGTACCGCAACAACACTCCCCTGATAAGTAGCAAAGTGTTTGTAGTTTTTATTTTTAAAAGAAATATTTCCATTGAAAACGGAAGGTGCACTCGAGGGCCGCATTAAGGACCAGTGCCCTTGCGAACACACCAGCCAACAAATACCTCGGGCGGCACTGTAAAGTAAATATTCATCCCAAATGTCGCCGCCGCCCGTCATGCGGATAAAGCCAATCACCTCATAACTGTAGCCATCCACAATACCCGAGCTGCCTAAGGTTAAATTAGGGCGTAACTTGGCAAGATTTTGACTATAGGCAACTACCAACTTTCCGCTATTGGAAACATTGTTCGCACAACCACAAGAAATGCACGCCACTAAAAGTGATGCTGGATTACGCTTGCTAACCGCATTACCACAAGCAGCACAGCGCAAGGCTTCAGCCGTTTGTTGTTTAATTGGTTTGCCATCGCGCGATTCACATTCAATTTCGTCGAGACTGACAGTTTTACCCGTATAGAGTTTTGGCGAATCATCGCTGTAATCCAAACTGGCAAAGCTACCGTCTTCGCCCACAAGATCCACAAAATGTGCAGATTCACCCGGAGTAGCAGCAAACGGAATCTCACCGTCGGTAGCAATACAAGATGCTCGCTCAATATTGCTGACACAGTATGTTGATCCATCCAGCGTCAACATTTGCCCCAGACTTAGCGAACTAAACTCAGGTAAGCTTTCAGTGCTGGTACTGGGTACTGTGAGATAAAATAATCCCGATCCTTCGCCGAGCCAACTGGTGCGATTGTTATCTAACTGCAGTAACCATTCATTCCACACACCTTCATCGAATTGCTGTTGTAAGCGTCCAATAATCGTGAAGCCTGTTTGTTTATATTTACCGCGCATACCCACAAAAAATGGCGACAGATCATCGGCCAGCGCAGCCATTTGCCCCACAGAATCCCAATGCATATCTGTACGCACTAAAGTACTGCGGCAGAAAGGGCAAATAGCTTGAACACTCGCTCGACTATAAATAGGAACTTGCGCACCACAGGCAACGCAAGCGGCGTTGCGCACAGCTTTTTTTATTTCCATGTTCAACCTTAGGCTGATCTATTTAGTTAGCTAATTTTTATAGTAGGATTTTATTATATTTTCTCAGCTTATAATTTACTGAGGATATCTGCTTTTTTGGCTGCAAACTCAGCCTCACTAATTATACCTTTACTCATCAGCCCATGTAGTTTTTCCAATAGCTGCAAAGGATCTTCTGATAGTCCTTTCTCGACAGCTGGCGGTGTGTTGGATGGGTTAGTAGCGCTACCCAAGGCACCCATCATACTTTGTGCCATAGCCAAACCAGCACCAAGGCCGGCACCAGCGCCAGCAACACCGCCTTCATTAGCAGCGGCAATGGGAATACTTTGCGCCACTTGAAATTGCGTTAAATCTTGCAAATTGCCCGCTATATTTATGCCAATACGCTGATCCAACACTTTTTGCAATTCTTCTGGAAGGGACAAATTTTGCAAAATAAATTGTTCAAGCTGTAGGCCCATATTCTGAAAAGCATTCTGCAATTTTTCTTGCAAGGCTTTTGCAAGCCCACCTTGATTCGCAGCTAAATCCAAAAATGCAATACCGCTATTGGCAATGTGATCACTTAAGGTAGCCACGACTAAACTTAGCAATTGACCATCCAACTCATCCACACTAAAGCTAGCGCGAGTACCGGACACTTCGCGATAAAATATAACGGGGTCGTGAACGCGATAGGTATAAGTACCAAATGCCCGCAAACGCACACTGCCAAATTCGGGATCACGCAAGGTGATGGGATTGCTAGTACCCCACTGGCGATTAAGTTGCTGGGTTGTGTTAAAAAAGTAAACATCCGACTTAAAGGGTGAATCAAACAACTTATCCCAGTTTTGTAAATTGGTAAGCAGGGGTAGCGTTTGTGTCGTAAGCGTATAGTTGCCTGCGCTAAACTGATCAGCAACTTGTCCCTCATTGACAAAGAGTGCAAGCTGAGTATCGCGAACCGTTAAGCGCGCACCGTTTTGAATTTCAAAGTCCTGCATTGGAAAACGATATGCCAACAGCCCTTCGGCTGAATCAGTCCAATGAATAACATCAATAAACTGCTTCTGAATAAAATCGAACAATCCCATATCAGGCTCCTTAAATCGATAGGTTTATAAAACCGGAAATTTTTCACATGTGTTAATTATTCTAATTCTTGCGCTGGAACACCGCGCTTACATTCAGTCACATTAATACGTTGCGGTGCAAAAAAATCATTGAGTGATGCCAGCGCAAGATAGGGATTACTGGCGCCACACATGAAAATATCTATAGCGACATAATCAATTTCCGGCCACGTATGAATACTCATATGAGATTCAGCTAAAGTTGCCACACCTGTAATACCAGAACCCTCACCAAAACCGTGAAGTTGAATATTCAATAAGGTAGCACCGCATGCTGCAACTGCTTTTTTAAACGCCTGTTCTATCGCGGCTATATCTTGATGTCTCGACACATTATCCTGATGGTGGGATACCCCCCAATAATCCACCAACAAATGCATACCAGGTGCAAATTGTTCCATATCCATAAACTGCTTAAATTAATTTTCTGCAATTCTACCCGAGATAATCATAATAAAAACGGTAAATATGTGCATTTTCTACCTCCATTAGATTCCTTTAAGCATCTAATTAACTCACGACTTATCTGCCCGAGCCGCAATATTCCAAACGTGCCCAGCAGGATCCATGATGCGCCCCACCCTGTCACCCCAAAATTGATCTTCTGCGGGCATGAGCACCTTCGCGCCCAGCTTTACTGCGCGACTTATTATTTCATCCACATTTTCATCATAAAGATAAGTGACAACGGGAGAACTACCATCTACGGAAGGCGCACGACTTGATAAGTGTGGGGACTCATTGTGTAGCATAATCATAGATTGATGAATCATAAGCGTTGCGTGTATCACGCTACCATTTTCAGCGGTGCGGCGAGACAGCTCAACTGCGCCGAAAGCTTGAATGCAAAAATTCAGCTCTGCTTCTGCATCGCGGCAAACCAACATAGGAATTATCATTTTCGGTTTCATAGTTAAGATTCTATATTTAATAAATTAAGGCTCCCCCTGAGAGCGGGTCGGCCGAGGCGATTTGCCGAATAAACTACACAACTAAATTAAACATGCGTGTCACATTACCTACACGCAAACCATCGTCCCGCAACGCAAGATACCGTTCATTTAGGTAATCCGGGCTTATATCGCCGACGTGTGAAAACCCTAAGCGGCTCAAGGTTTCGGCAAATACTTGCGGATCAAAAAAACTCTTTAGCGGTTCGCCACCTGAAGCGAGCTGCGCTGACAATATAGTGATGGTCATTTTTTCTAGCTCACCGAGATTCCTCGGATCAGCCATATAGTCAAACACCAAGGCGGAACCACGGGCACAGGATCTTATAAATGTCAGCGTTTGTTCGATAGCTTCCGCATCCAAATAAGGCACTACGCCCAACCATGAGAAAAAGGTTTTCTGGTTTTTATCAAAACCTGCTGCCGACAAACTTTTTTCCAAGGCATCTGCTTCAAAATCGCAGGCAACATAGGCTAGAGCGCAGTTGGAGTGAATGTTTTCTTGCTGAATGCGAGCAATTTTCATTGCCTGAGTACCTGGCAAATCCACTTCAAATACTCGTTCGTGTTGGTTTTTACTGCGATAGGCGTAGGTGTCTAAACCTGCCCCTAAAATTACATACTGCAAGGCCCCCTGCTGCAGCGCGTGTTTGCGTTCATCTTCTGCGAAGCGGCTGCGCACCGCTACGGCAACGCGCATAGCGGTGCTGAGCGGGTCTTTAAAAGATTCCAATTTTTTCAAAACAGCTGTTTTTGCATCACCCAATATGGCAAGTGCAATAGGATCATTAAAAATAGCGGGGCGCTCAAGCAATTGATGTTGCGCCCGCCAGACTGCAACCGCATGACTACTGGGTTTTGCACCATTGATGCAGTAACCCGTATGAAACTGATGTTGAATAATGCTCGATATGATTTCGTACATAGAGACTTCCTGCGCAGTTAAAGTGAATAACTCAAAGAGTGGGATCACCTTAAGACCTCACGTTACGTGAGGTTCAAGAAGTTTTTGAAAGGCAGCAAAACAATTTTAAAATGGTAGAACTTATAAACAATCCATAGCTTGACGAATATATGAGAATAGCGATTGATCAAGCCCCGTACCTTGAATAAGCAGAGGTTCACGTTCATAGGCAATACGCAGCTTCTCTATAATGTCAGGATCACCGCCAGTCGAGGCTTCGAATAGAGTTTTCCATTGGATGGCAAGTGGCCTAATCGCTTCACTTTCGGGGCAAACACCCGCTTGCATCTTTTCACGCACCGCCGCAATTAAACGTGGCCATTCTTCCTGATTATTTTGGCGATGTTTATCCATCAACCGCATTTGTTCTTGCGAAAGATATTTCGCGAAAATGTCGCGATGTATTGCGCCCATGACATCTCCGAGATATTTGGCCATAGCAGGACTGATACCACGCTGTAACTGTATTTCCATTTCTTGCGACATCGCATTCACTTTTAATAAAAGATGCGGATTATGGCCGACTAAACGCTCCAACATTTCTGTCCAAAGGATAACAAATGCTTTCGCCTCACTATGATCAGGTGGCGTTTTCTGATCCATCATGACCTGCAATTTTTTAACCATCTCCGGCCAGTCATGGTCAATTTCATGCTTGACGGCAAGCGCATGGCTATTTAATTCCTCAATTTCATCTAGGGTTAAATATTTTTCATAGACATTCATCAAGGCCAAAGTATCAAGCCAGCTCGCCATGTCGGGCTCACGACCGGCCTGCAAACCATCGTGCAGTCTCACTAATTTACTTTTTAATTGTGCGGCCTGCGCCATTTCCCGATCGATAGCGGAAATTTGCTGCGCAATAATGTCAGGCAAAGACTGTGAATTTTTTTGAATAATCTCAGCAATTTTTTGCAGAGATAAACCGAGCTGTTTGAGTGCTTGGATACGATGCAAAAGCGCAATATCCTTGCTGTTATACAAGCGGTGACCAGCGGGAGTGCGAACAGAGGGAGAGAGCAAACCAATTTCATCGTAATGATGTAGCGTGCGAACACTTAAAGAAACCTGTTTGGCCAATTGGCCGACTTTTAAGAGCATTATCAAACCTTACAGATTATGTCGCTTTAGAAAATTATTTTTGTCGCGATAAGTCTGTATGCAAGGCTGGCTAGCGTCAACCTTTCCTTCGGGAAAGGGAGTGTCTTATCAACACAAAAGGCCACTCAATCGTCGTGAATGGCCGGATAAAATGTCTAGCTTATTGTACTCGCCCCGTCATCCACGCTTTGCGAATTAATCCACCGCAAGTTGCAGAGTCATCTCCACTGCCTGGCTTGCCCTGCCGCGCCAAAACACCGTAATAAGTTTTTGTTTTATCAATCCATGGATAAAAGCCGAAAGCACCTGCACTGCTGTAAGCACCATCACCCGCCACTGGATCTGATTCCACCCAATGGCCGAGCGAATAATCCCAGCTCAATTTTGCAGGAACAGGTGTGTAGACCGCACTTGCGCAAGTCGCAGGGTTAGTACAAACCGCATGCGCCCCTAAAAGATCACCGATATAAAGTTGCTTGCTGAGAATTTTGCGCAGGAAAATTGCGTACAGACTGGCAGAGGTATTTATGCCACCGGCTAACTGCGGTGAACCAAACGTGAAAGCGATGTCAGTACCTAAATACATTTGCATGTCACGCTGAAGCGCCGTGTTATTGTCTGCACCCAACCCAAGCTCCAACGACAATCGCTGGAAGTGCCCACCGTTGTAATGAAATTTACCGACGGACTCAACATCAAAATCGTTGTTGTGCCCGCCTTGGCGATTCTCCGCCATAAAACATTCGTTGACCGTTTGCGAATCTCTGCGTGCCGGCAATAACTTCACACAAGTGGTAGAGCCAAAGTTGGTGTAGCCTGAAGTCATATTCAGCGCTGCAATATCACTTTCACTCAATCGCCCTTGGCGCGCTTGCACAGCGTAGGCACCAAATATCCACTTGGTGGCCGATGCAATGGGCATCTCGGTGTTGGCGGTGTAGGTTCTACCACCCACAGAGGCGGAAGCGAGCGATTCTGTTTGATTCCCAATCTCCCAATAGAAGGGTTGAATTGCTGTACACGCTTGATTCTTTTGCGCTGTCTGGGAAGCTGCATGTGCGCGCAATGCAATCGCCAGATTTGACGACCCTGTCGTCGTCGCTAGCCCCGCCGCGCTGTACAAACCTAGTACGCACAAGCACACCACTGCCTGCATCCAAGTCGTCACTACTGATGTATTACCCATCGCCCTAGCCTCGTTGTTGTTTGTGATATTCCTTTAACGCGCAGGGTGTGGATTGGTTGACAACTGACGTCAAAAAAATTTGAAAATAAAAAAGGGCACAATAAATGCGCCCTTCAAAGATCGAAACCCTATCACCTGAAAATCACATTTGCGTATTGCTCACGAACGCAATTTTAGAACCGTCGGGTGACCAGCTCGGAACATTAATCGTCCCTTGCCCACCGTACACATAGGCGATGATTTCGGGTGCACCCCCACTGATGGGCATTTCACGCAAGTAAACGTGGCGATAAAACGGGTGCTCATTGGGATCTATATCCGTCATATAAGATAGAAACACAATTTTTTTACCGTCTGGCGATACGTGAGGGAACCAATTGTTGTGATTATCAAAGGTGAGCTGCTCTTGATTTGAGCCGTCCGCCAACATCCGCCACAATTGCATTAACCCGGTGCGGTTAGAATTGAAATAAATGTATTTACCATCGGGGCTATATTCGGCACCATCATCCAAAGCAGGCGATGTTGTTAACTGAATTTCTTTTTTCGTTTTAATATCAATGGTAAAAATATTAAACGCGTTGTTACGCTGACCTGTGAACACCAATTTTTTATTATCGGGAGAAAAACCATGCAGATAAGAGTGCCCTGCTCCGGTTGCATTGATTTGCACAGGCTTTTTACTGCCGGTTATAGGCAAGGTGTAAAGCGTTGAATTGCCACTGTCGCTAGAAACATGGTGGCTAATTCCAATTTGCTTTCCATCCCAAGACAACACGTGATCGTTATTGTTTTGATTGGCAAAACCAGTTTCAATAACGCTGGGTTTACCACTGGCAATATCAAATTTATACAACAACCCTTTTGAATTATAAATGAGCGATTTACCATCCAATGTCCAATTAGGCGCTTGAATAGAGTCTGGTGAACGGAACACAATGCGGCTATTTCCCGTATTCAAATCCAAAATTTCTAAGTTGCTGCCAATATAATCTT
>CAZZEV010000127.1:0-8361 GCA_964653305.1 uncultured Cellvibrionaceae bacterium
TTTCCCTCGCCTTTGAGTGGCTGATTAGGTGCTAAGGCAGGGAAAGTACCATAGCCCGCCAATAAACAATGCCACGACGCAGCACCAAAATGTGAAGACAATTGTTGCCGATCAATTTCCTGCTCAAGATCACCGCATCTGTACCAAACATCTAAAATCTGTAATAGCGACTCCGATAATTTCATATTATCGCGGTTAGCCCGCCAGTAGTCGCTGTCATTACGCGTATTCAGTTTATAGTGCGCCACAATGTAATCGCGCACTCGCGCAAAACGCTCGTGAATACCTTTATTAAAGGTCGCGCGATGCTGCGCGGTAAAATTGCCTTGCGTGAAATGATCTATAAATAATTCAATAGCCGTTTGCACTAAGTGCAGCGCTGTCGCTTCTAGCGGTTCAATAAAACCTTGCGATAATCCCAAGCCTAAACAGTTGTGGCTCCAGTGGTTTTCTAACTGGCCTACGCGCATTTTTAAGTGTCGGCATTCAGTATCTGCATCCGTTGCCCCCAAATGCAAACGAAACTCTCGTTCGGCCTGTTCTGGCGAAATAAAATCTGAACTGTAAACATAGCCATTGCCAAAACGATTGGTAAGCGGAATTTTCCAACACCAACCGGCGCTCAAGGCCTGCGCACGCGTCTCTAAAGGAATTTTTTGGGAGATTGCCGTGGGCATAACCACGGCGCTATCGTTAAATAAATTGTCTTTAAATGACTGAAATTTTACACCGAGTGTTTTCTGCATGAGTACTGAAGCAAAGCCAGAGCAATCAACAAAAAAATCACCGTAAATAGTTTCACCAGTTTCTGTTTGTAAAGCCGCCACATCGCCTGTGTCATGGCGCAACACCTTCACAATGGTTTCTTGCCGCATAAGCACGCCGTGTTTTTGTGCGTGCTCCGCTAAAAATCCACCTAGCAAGTGAGAATCAAAGTGATAGCCGTATTGCATATCAAACATAAAATTGGGCGGGGTTATGGGCAATTTATGCTGATACGCCAACACGCCGTTGATAAAAAAATCTTCTGGCGTGGTGTGTACATTCAACCCTAAACGACGCGTGTGGCAATTCACAAAAAACGCGCTTTGTGTAAAGGTATCCAGCTGCGAAAAGAAGGGATGTGAATAATCGTTTACGCCGGATGCAGGGCTCCAATCAGCAAAACGAATATTTAATTTATAGGTAGCATTACAACGCGGCATCCATTCAGACTCTGCGATATCCAGCGTTTCAAAAAAGTGTTTGAGTGAAGGTGTTGAGCCCTCACCCACACCTATGATGCCGATTGTAGGCGACTCAATCAGCGTAATGCTGACTTGCTCAGAGCTCCAGCGCTTGGCAAATAAATTGGCGGCCATCCACCCTGCGGTGCCGCCACCGAGAATAATAATCTTCACAGGATTAGCCACGCACAGCTCCCGCGTATTGCCGCAAAAACTCATCGTGCGTGAGCAACTGATTTAATGGCTGACGTTTGGCAGCGGCAATTTGGCTGAGCATAGTGCGCAATTGCTCCTCCGAAGGAACATTTGCCGACGGGTGATAATCCTTGGGCATAATGCCCTGCCCCAACATCACTTGTAGCCAAGACGAATCGTGAAAAATATCCAAGTGATCGCTAAAAATGCTGCCCGTTTCTTTGAATAATTTTATCTTGTTACTGAGCCTTTCTGGAATTTTCATGCTTTGCAAATCACGCCAAAATGCGGTGTCATCGCGTTCATTCGCGTAGTAATGCAAAATTATAAAATCGCGCACAGTTTCGTATTCGATTTTTGATTCTTTGTTGTATTCATCAATCTGCACCTGCGTAATGCCTTGGTGCGGGAATATTTTTAGCAAGCGCACAATCGCCGATTGAATTAAGTGAATACTGGTGGATTCCAAAGGCTCTAAAAACCCACTGGATAACCCTACCGCCACCACATTTTTATTCCACTGCTGTGTGGTACGGCCCGTTCTGAATTTTATAGGCTTGGGTTCTGCTAAAGCCTTTGAATCGAGATGACTTAATAGGATGTTTGCCGCTTCATCGTCACTCAAATGGTTTGAGCTATAGACTATGCCATTGCCGTTGCGATGCGTTAAGGGAATTCGCCACTGCCAACCGGCGCTGCGCGCGATTGAACGGGTATAAGGCAAAGTTTGTTCAAAGCGCTCAGAGGGAACCGCCAGCGCACGATCACAAGGCAGCCAATGGTTCCAATCTTCATAGCCGGTTTGGAGCGCATCTTGAATTAATAAACCGCGCATTCCCGTGCAATCGATAAATAAATCGCCATGAATTTCTGTGCCGTTTTGCATCAGTAGCGATTGCACATTACCAGTGCTTGATTCAAGGTTAACTCGCGCAATTTTTCCTTCAGTACGTTTTACGCCCGCCTGCTCACTCAACTTTCGCAAATAGCGCCCATACAATCCGGAATCCAAATGATAGGCGTAGGGGACTTGATAGAGAGGATCGGGTGATTCGAATTTGCTAAAGACTTGTGCTTCGCAACAGAGATAATTTAAATCGTAATCCCACAGACTGGTATTAATACCGTGCTTGAGGCCGCGTAGCCAATAATGTTGAAAAGGGCTGAAACCAACGGCAGCGCCGGGTGCGCCAAAGGTGTGGTAATACTGCTCGCCTATTTTTTTCCAGTTCTCAAAACGAATCGCAAGCTTAATGGTGGCTTTGGTTTCGCGCAGAAATTCTGGTTCGTTAATACCCAAGAAACTGTTGAAAGTTTGCATGGGGGGAATGGTGGCTTCACCAACCCCAATAATACCGATTTCTTCAGATTCAACCAGCTCTATCTCCAGGGTGTTTTGCAATACTTTTTTAAGTAAAGCTGCAGTCATCCACCCAGCCGTACCGCCACCCGCCACCACTATTTTTTTAATTGCGTTATTCATTGGCTTCCCTTTTTATTCAGGCTCGTCTATTCAAGCGTGCGAACCGGCATCTAAAATTCTTCTGCCCTATTCGTAAAAAAACCTCACAGATTGCTCTGTGAGGTTTCACATGCTGAATTAACTATAGCAGCTTAAAACTTATAGTTTACGTTCAACATATACGTTGGGCCAAACTCACGGCGCGCCGTTGCTATACCTAGATCACCTACGTCTTCTTCATCCACATCCGTCAAGTTGGTGCCTTGCAAAGAAATACGCAAGCCGTCCAAACTTTGAATGCCTGATTGTGCAAAGTCATAGCTAATTTGCGCATCAAGGAGTTCTACACCTTCGCGGTTTGCAGCTTCAATTTTGTTACTGCCGCCACGTTGATAGGTTAAGAAGCTGCTGCGTTTTGTGCCGGCTAAGCGCACTTCAAAACCGCTAACTTCGTAGTACACCGTTAATGAGTAAACTTCTTTGGATTGACCTGGAATCTTGGTGCCATCGCTTAATTCTGCATCGATAAACGAACCCGATGCTGCAACACCCAAGCCTTGCAAATAATCTGACACCATATTCAACGGCAAGTTAGCCGTCACTTCTGTGCCTTTTACTGTACCGGTCAAACCATCTTCAAATGACGAGTAGTAGCCTTGGAACTGCACTGGCGCCACAACCGTACCCGCATTGTAGAACACATCGCTTGGGCCATAAGTACCTGAGGTTTGCACGGTTTTGTTGTGGAACGCAGGGATGTAGTAATTCGCGCCGTTGTTGGTTGTATCGTTTTTGAAGTCAATAATTTCTTTGCCTTCACGCGTCCAGTTCACCAAATCTTTGTAGAAGTAGGACACGGATACATAACCTTCGTCAGAGAAATATTTCTCGTAAGAAAGATCAAGGTTGTTAGATTCCAATGGACGCAATTCTGGGTTGCCTTGGAACTTAGACCAAGGTGTTCCGTCGGTTGCGATATTGCCAGACAACAACAAGTCGATGTTTTGGTCGTACTTCACAAAGCCCGACGCTTTCATTTGATCGATACGTGCGCGGCTGATGGTTTTAGACGCGCCGAAACGTACAAACTGCTCATCGGCCACTTCTAAACTCACGTTCAAACTTGGCAATACTTTGGTGTACGTTGCTCCGCCAGACACAATACGATTTGGGTCTACGGTGAAACTTGCATCCACCAAACCTAATACACCGCTAGAGGATTGGTCGGTATCGACCACTTGTACGCCGCCGTTACCGAAGAGTTTCATGCCGCCCACTTCAGTTTCGAAATCACCTTGTACGAAGAAGGTTGTTACTTTTTCGTTCACGACAAAGGTGTCACCCAAACGATCTGGCTCAAGCGTGGCCGCTGAAGTCAGTTTGTAGTAGCCATCTTTGTAAGGTGCATAGCCATCGTAAGCCACCACTTGGCCTAGGCCAGCCCATGACAAATCAGCCAAACCGTAACGATATTTGGTGGGGATAGGCTCATCCACTTTTCCAGTACCTGCACCGTAGGGATAGGTTGGCGAGGTTGCGAAGAAACCATCGTTCACTTTGGATTTTTCGCGATCGCTGTGATGCACACCCACGGTCACTGCGGTAAAGAAGTTGTCTTCAAGTTTCGCGGTAGCTTCTAATCTTGCGGTTGTTAGAGACTCATCGAAATGACCGACGTTCAAGAAACCGTCTTGCGCATTTTCATAGTTGTAAACGCCACCGCCTGCTGCCTTTTGCACAGTAGATGCAAACTCATTCGCTTTGGAGGCCAAAGATCCACCCCAACCCTGTGGGCCAGTGAGTTTAATAGCACTCCAGTTGCTGAAATCCATGCCTGAAATGCCAGTGAACTGCGCACCCTTGGAAGTCATGGTGAAGGTACGTGCGCCCAGTTGTGCATTGGTCAAAGAACCAGAGCGGCCAAGACCGGCATAGCTTTCGCCGCGGGTATCATCTTTGCTTGAATCGCTGTTAGCGACATCGAAGTTTAATGACCAGGTGTCGTTAAACTTGTACTTCACATTCAAGCCAAAAGTTTGCAAGGAGCCCAAAATCTCTTTCGGGTCCGTACGCAGAACTGGGTTAGCGTTTACTTGGGTTCCCGTTGCATCCAACGCACCTGTGCCCGCTTTTAAAGTGCCCACTGAGAAGGGTTCAATAAAGCCGCGAATTACACCGGCATCGCTGTAGTCGATATCGAGTGCATCCACGGTGATATCAAGATTGTCATTGGGGCGGAATTGCAACACACCTGAGAAAGTATCACGCTCTAACACCGAAGAGATGGCCATGATGTCTAAGCCAGACGGTGCATAGCGGTCAGAGGCGGCATCTTTTGAATAGCCCCAAACACCATATTTGCGTTGATTGGTAGGCGATTTGGTTGATGCATAGGCCATGGCAACACCAATGGTGTCGTCAGCATATTTTTGAGAGAAGCCGAGCGCATAGCGGTGACCATCGTTATCGAACTCAGGGTTATCGGAACCCTGTGCATTCACTTCGTAAGAACCATTGATGGTTACAGAAGGCGCAACGTCCAAGGGGCGCGCTGTACGCAAATCAACAGTACCGCCGATACCCGTAGTGGTTAACTTGGCTTCAGAGGTTTTGTTGATCACAGCACCAGCCATGATTTCTGAAGGGTAAAGATCGTATTCGACACCGCGGTTATCGCCGATACCTAACAGCTCACGGCCATTCATGGTGGTGCCCACAAAGTCTTCTTTGAAGCCGCGCACCGAAATACCGCTTCCGCGACCACCGCGACGCTCACCCGCCAAACCCGGTAAACGCGAGAGCGATTCGGCGATACTAGAGTCAGGTAGCTTGCCGATATCTTCTGCAGAAATGGCTTCAACGATGGAGGTATTCTCCATTTTGAGCGCTTGTGCGCGCATCAAGCTCGCACGAATACCCGTAACAACTACCTCTTCCCCTTCCGCTGCAGCCTCTTGCGCGCTAGCAATGTTTGAGAACATTGCCGAAGCGACTGCCAATGATAAAAGTGCAGGTTTAAATAATGTAGGTTTGTTCATAACTCTCTCCGACCTCGTGTATTTTTTAAAATCTATTATCAAGCTACAACCGGTTGCATTTTTTGGTCTATAAACCCCGTGTAACTAAAAAAGGCAGCGATGCCGCTGTATTTACTAAGCTATCCCATGACCTTTTATTAATTAAAGCACTGTGATTTAAATAAAACAATAGCATTTCAGGTTTTATTTTTCAGGCGATATGAATATTTTTTGATCTACTTATTGTCAGCTTGACTCTTTACCTGAAGGATAAATACTGAACATTGCCAAGATATTTACAGCTGACTAGCCTTTCAAAATCACGCTAACCCTCTGCTTTGTATAGTATTTTTAAAAAGCGCATCAACTGCATTAAGTGAAGCCGATAGAACCTATAAGTCAACCCGATATATTCATCTAACAAAACAGGTGTTTACTAGAAAGGCAAATAAGGCTCTGCAGCACTAATCACGAGCCACCGGGTTCAGTACTGCAGTGTTTATTCGGTGTATTCACTCGCATCAATTTCTTGCAAACGAGCCAGTGCAGGATTTTTTAGCCAGTTAAAAAACATGGCTGCAAACAACAAACCAGCAAAACCTGTGGCTAGATAAAACCCATACTCCACTGCACCAAAGAAATCGCCAATAGCGCCCATTAACAGCGGCCCCAGTGCGGCGGCAACAGCGGTGAAAAACAAAATCACGCCGGCAATAGTGCCGTGCTCGTGTTTGGCAAAGCAGCTAATACCCTTGGAATTAAGGGTTGGGTACATCATGGACATAAATAGCCCAGATACAGGTAATAAAAATACCGCCGCAGAAACCCCCATGATTGTGCTGCCTAAAAAGCACAGAAAAATCGCGCCACTAAAACACAGCATCACCAAGGTCCATGAGAATCGCGCCAATACCCACGCGCCTAAAAATCGGCCGGATGCCCGCAATACAAAGAAAATCGCCAACGCATAGGTAGCAAACCACACAGCTGAGCCGGAGTAGCTTTTTAGCAGGCTTGGCATCCACACGTAGATAGCAACCTCGGTAGCAACATAAAGTGCTATGGCGAGTGAGAAACCCAGCGCATAAGGGTTGCCCATCATTTTTACCGTGCGCTTTAAGTCGATCGGCTCGCTGTTTTTAAGAGATTCGCTGTTATCAATGCTTTTGCGAGAGGGATAGGCAACCATAGCGGCGGTGAGCAATAACAACAGACTGATGCAACCCGCAATGATGTAGAGATATTTCCACGACACCTGTGAGGCCAAGAGGTAGGCAACTACTGCTGGGCCAATGATGGCGCCAACGCCAAAGAAACCTTCCACCGTATTCATGGTTCGAGTGTGGTTGAGCGATGAAGTAGATATATCGCCAATTAACGCCAGCGCGCCGGTTTTAAAAATGCCGATGGCGCAGCCGGATAAAGCCAATAGCAATACAAAAACTTCAAATTGATTGCCCGCCGCAAACAGCCAACAGGCGCAGGCAAATAAACCTAAACCTATAATAATCGTGCGCTTGCGGCCAAGGCGATCAGCCAAAAAGCCAAAGAGCACGCCGCTAAGGGCAATGGCAATCATGGGTGCATAGTGAAAAGCGCTGGCTTGGGTAAGGCTCAAATTAAAGTCTTTGATGATTTCTGGAATAATCACCCCAACAGCATCAGTGGTCATCGCGAACATGGTGAACATTAAAAATGTCAGCCAGCGAATAAGGCCGATATTTTGTGTATTGTGTGGTGTGTTCATCATCCAAAACTCCAAGTAACTCCGGCGCACCAGAGCGGTCTTTACAATAATTGAACTTGGATGGGCTAGCGCGGCTAAGCGATATATCAGTATTCCAAGAACAAAACTCTTGACTTAATTATTCACAGTGGTTTAATTAAGTCAATCAGATTCGTCGACATTTTCTTTCCACGCGCTCTTTGCGCGGGATTGTGCGGGGTCAATATATGAGTAAAGGCAGTAATTCCAGCGGCTTGCGCCGCTACAACGAACGTGTGCTCATCAATTTTTTGCGCAAGCGTGGGCATGCCTCCAAACTTGAGCTGTCGCGTCTTTCCAATCTTACGCCGCAAGCGGTTACGCGGATTATCGACGACTTAGAAGCGGCCGGTATGGTCGAACAAAAAGGCAAAATTCAGCGCGGCCTCGGCCAACCCTCAACCATGTATGCCATCAACCCCACCGGCGCTTATTCGATCGGCGTGAATGTTGGCCGCAGCGATATTCAAGTCTTGCTGATGGATTTTGGTGGCAGTGTGATCGGCAAAATCGCTCATGAGTTTGAGATTCCCGAGCCCGATTTTTTGTTGGACAAAATTGCGCAGGGCATTGCCTATTTTCAAGCATCTTTGAGCGCAGAAAATCAACAGCGCTTGGTAGGTGTTGGCTTAGCTATGCCGTGGTTTATGGGTGCGTGGAAAAAAGAAGTGAACATGAGCGATGCGCTCGCCGAGC
>CAZZEV010000128.1:0-8223 GCA_964653305.1 uncultured Cellvibrionaceae bacterium
TAGCAATGTCTTTACCAATTTCGTCGTTACCGCCTTCCAATTGAACCAATACCGCAATACGGCTGTTCAAGTGCAAGTAACCACTCACTACGCCGCCTTCAACCAAGCTGATACGACGAACACCAATGTTCTCACCGATTTTTTGAACCAATGCTTGACGAGCTGCTTCCAACTCACCTTCCATCAATACAGCAACGTCAGTTTGTTTGGTGGCGAATGCTTTTTCCAACACGCTGTTTGCAAAAGCAACAAAGTTTGGCTCGCGCGCAGCAAAGTCGGTTTCAGAGTTAACTTCTACTGCTACAGCGTAGCTATTATCGTCAGCCACTTTAACAGCAACAACGCCATCAGCAGCGGTGCGGTCAGCTTTCTTCGCTGCCTTCAAACCGGATACTTTACGCAGATTTTCAATGGCCAATTCGATGTCGCCATCAGCTTCAGTCAAAGCTTTTTTACATTCCATCATGCCCAAGGCGGTACGGTCGCGCAGTTCTTTCACTAATGCAGGAGTAACAGCTGCCATGATAATTTCCTCTTTAAAGTTAAACTTTTAATAAAAGCGTAAGACTTTGATACAAAAAGGGGGCAAAGCCCCCTTCTCACGTTTTGCTGGCCCTTGCAGGCCTAAAGCTAGAAGCGGCTGAAATTACTCAGCGCTACCTTCAGCAGCTACGTATTCATCTTTGTTTGGTACAGCAGATACAGACTTAGCACCTTCCAAGCATGCATCAGCAACTGCTTGCGCATAAAGCTTGATAGCACGGATAGCGTCGTCATTACCTGGGATAACATAGTCAACACCGTCTGGGTTGCTGTTAGTATCAACAACACCGATAACAGGAATACCTAACTTGTTAGCTTCTTGAATTGCAATACGCTCATGGTCAACGTCGATGATGAACAACGCATCTGGCAAACCATTGATGTTTTTGATACCACCAATTGAACGCTCAAGCTTTTCCATGTCGCGTGAGCGCATTAAAGCTTCTTTCTTGGTCAATTTTGTGAAAGTGCCGTCTTGGCTTTGAGCAGTTAGCTCAGACAAACGACGGATTGAAGCGCGGATGGTTTTGTAGTTGGTCAACATACCACCTAACCAACGATGATTTACGAAAGGTTGGCCTGCGCGTTCAGCTTGTTCTTTGATGGTTTTTTGCGCAGCGCGCTTAGTGCCAACAAACAGAATTTTTTTCTTTTGAGACGCCATTTGTTGAATCAAAGCCAAAGCTTCGTTGAACGCAGGCACAGTGTGCTCAAGGTTAATAATATGAATCTTGTTACGCGCACCGAAGATGTACTTGCTCATCTTTGGGTTCCAGTAACGAGTTTGGTGACCGAAGTGGACACCGGCAGACAACATGTCGCGCATGCTAACTTGCATATTGAGTTTCCTATAAATGTATTGGGTTAGGCCTCCACATATCCCGCTAATCAACCCACCAGCTTTCGCTTTTAGGCACCCAGATGTCGCGTGTCGATACGTGTGTGACGTTAAAGTTAACCTCATCATTGGTAGCAACTTTGATGTAAAGTTGGCGCTATGCCAAAAATGAGGCGCGCTTTATACCACAATTGCTACATCAGTAAAACCTTTAACGCACTATCGCCCTACTTTTACCATCAATTGACAGCAAAAACGCTGGATAAAGAACCAAAACAACTTGTACACTAGTACCATGAATGACCCCATCACCCTGCTTTAGTAGACACCTCAATCAACTAACGAGATCCGGATAATGAAAGAAACTTGGCGCTGGTTTGGCCCTAAAGACCCCGTTACCCTTCAACACATAGCCCAAGCGGGCGCGACTGGCATAGTGACGTCCTTGCACCATATCCGCACGGGCGATGTGTGGCCCATGGCAGATATCTTGGAGCGCAAGGCGTTAATTGAGGCCCACAATCTTGAATGGGCTGTCATCGAAAGCATTCCCCTACACAACGACATCAAAACTCGCACAGGCAACTACCTCCAGCTCATCGAAAATTACAAACAATCAATTCGCAACGTAGCGGCTGCTGGCGTTTTCGACGTTTGCTACAACTTCATGCCGGTTGTGGATTGGACGCGCACCAACCTAAGCTACACCTTACCCAACAAGGCGCAGGCACTGCGATTTGAGATGAGCGATTTCGCCGCTTATGACGTGTATATGCTGCAACGCCCTGGCTCAGAGCAATCCTATAAGCCCGATGTACTCGCCAAGGCCAAAGCGCGCTTGGATGCTATGAGCGATGAAGAGAAAGCATTGCTAGAGAAGAACATCATCGCCGGCTTACCCGGTGGCGAAGGCTCCTATGACCGCGACGGTATCCGTGCCGCTATCGACCAATTTATTAAAATGGGCGACGAAGGCATGCGCGCCAACCTGTTTGCTTTTCTGCGCGAGATTATCCCCGTCGCCGAGGAAGTTGGCGTGCGCATGGCAATTCATCCGGATGATCCGCCATTCTCACTCTTCGGCTTGCCGCGCGTCGTGTCTACCGCTGATGATGCCCGCGCTCTACTCAATGCTGCACCTAGCCCAGCCAATGGATTAACACTGTGCGCAGGCTCCTACGGCGCGCGTTGCGACAATGACTTAGTGGCAATGGCGCGTGAATTTGGCGACCGTATCTACTTCGTTCACCTCCGCAATATCAAACGCGAAGACGATGGCTCCTTCTACGAATCCGACCATTTAGATGGCGACAACGATATGGTCGGTTTGATCGACGCGTTACTCGATGAAGAAGCGCGCCGCGATAAAGCAGGCAGCAACCTACCTAAAATCGCCATGCGCCCAGACCACGGCCATTTAATGGGCGATGAAATTGGTAAAACCGGCATTAACCCTGGCTATTCGTTTGCAGGCCGCATGAAAGGCTTGGCTGAGCTGCGTGGCGTGATACACGCGCTCTCTGTCATTCGCTCACGCTAAATTCAAACAAAGCCCAATCTCCAAAAGCCCCTTCTTAGCAAGGGGCTTTTTTATGGCTCAAACTCTGACAAGTATTAATTTTGGCCTTAGTCAAACGGGGGACAAATCGTTTAGAATGCCCCATCTTTATTATTAGCCGAGATTACCAAGACTCATGTCCGTTACTATAAAAACCCCTGCAGATATCGAAAAAATGCGCGTTGCCGGCCGAATGGCTGCCGAAGTGCTGGAAATGATTGGTCCCCACGTACAAGCAGGTGTTACCACTGCCGAGCTGGACAAGCTCTGCCATGACCATATAGTGAACGTTCAAAAAGCCATCCCCGCTTGCTTGGGCTATCGCGGTTTTCCAAAGTCTATTTGTACATCTGTTAATCAAGTCGTTTGTCACGGTATTCCTTCCGACAAAAAAGTCCTAAAGAATGGCGATGTCATTAATATTGATGTCACCGTCATTTACGAAGGCTTTCATGGCGATACAAGCGCCATGTATTTTGTGGGCACACCTCAACCGCACGCCGAGCGACTCGTACAAGTTACGCAAGAATGTATGTATAAAGCCATCGCACTCGTTAAACCCGGCTGCACCTTGGGCGATATCGGCCATGTAATTCAGCAACATGCCGAAGGCAATTATTATTCGGTAGTGCGTGAATATTGCGGCCACGGCATTGGCAAAGTTTTTCACGAAGAGCCGCAAATTTTGCATTACGGTCGCCCCGGTACTGGCATGAAATTGCAAGAGGGTATGGCCTTCACCATTGAGCCCATGATTAATGCTGGCAAACCGCAAACCAAATTAAAAAGCGATGGCTGGACAGTCGAAACCAAAGACGGCCGCCTCTCTGCACAGTGGGAACACACCATGGTGGTTACTGCCACGGGTGTGGAAGTATTAACAGCACGCAGCGATGAGAAATTTAATTGATGCTGATGACCGCGGTGCCCTATTTTGAGCGTCCATTATTTTTCTTTGACCAAAGCCGTTTTAGGCGCGCACTGGCAGAGCAGCCACACATCACCGTTTTTAAAGACGCAATCAACGCCGCAAATACACAATTCAATCGCCGCTTTATCGAAGGCGAAGATATCCGCACACTGGTTTACGAACGCGCGCTGTTTATCGACTGCGTGTTGCACTATGCTTGGCACAAATTTACCTGGCCCGACAGCATCAGTCTGGAAGCTGTAGGCGGTTATGGCCGCGGTGAATTGCACCCCGCATCAGATATAGATTTGTTAATTCTGCACAGCCCCGATGTACTCGCAGAGTGTGAAGAAAATATTGGGCAGTTTTTTACCTTTCTGTGGGACATCAAACTCGAAATCGGCAGTAGCGTGCGCACGGTTAAGCAATGCATTGAAATTGCGCGCAACGACATTACTGTTGCCACCAATATTATGGAGTCGCGCACCTTAGTTGGCGACCAATCGCTGCGCATCGAATTACTGCAACAATCTGCCCCCAATAACATTTGGCCGGCGGATACTTTCTTCCGCGCAAAGTGGGATGAACAAATCGCGCGCCACAAAAAATATAACGACACCGAATACAACCTCGAACCCAATATTAAAAATGCCCCCGGCGGCCTACGCGATATTCAAACTATCAGCTGGGTTGCCAAACGTTACTTCCAAGTGCGCACCCTCAAACAATTAGAAGGCAAAGGCTTTTTTACCGAAGAAGAATTTTCTTTACTCTACAGCGGCGAAGAATATTTATGGCGTGTGCGCTACGGTTTGCACATGGTGGCCAAGCGCGCCGAAGAACGTTTGATGTTTGACCACCAACGCGAGCTTGCCACATTGTTTGGCTACGAGGATGAAAAAGGCTCCCTCGCCGTTGAGCAATTTATGCATAAGTACTATCGCACTGTACTTGCGTTGCGCGAATTGAATGATGTGTTGCTGCAATTTTTATCGGAAGCGATTTTGCAAAAAGGTAAATGCAAAAGCGTCGTTTCCGTTAACGAGCGCTTTCAGCTGCGCGATAACTATATCGAAGCTACGCACACATATGTATTTGAAGAAAACCCATCTGCGCTGTTAGAAATGTTTGTGCTTATGGCGCAAAATCCAAAAATTGTGGGCGTGCGCGCATCAACTATTCGCTTGGTGCGCGAGAGCCGCCATCTAATTGATGATAACTTCCGCAACAACCCCAAGAACACGCAACTTTTCGTCAAGTTGTTGCAATACCCAGGCGGCTTAGTCGAGCAATTAAAACGCATGCTTCGCTACGGTATCCTAGGTCTATATTTACCTGAATTCGGCCAAGTCACCGGCCAAATGCAACACGATTTATTTCACATTTACACGGTCGATGCACACACGCTTAAAGTGGTGCAAAACATGTGTAACTTTTTATTGCCCAGCGCCAAAGAAGAATTCCCCATCTCCGCGCATATTATGACGCGCCTACCACGTTTAGATTTGCTCTATATGGCAGGCCTATATCACGATATCGGCAAAGGCCGCGGCGGTGATCACTCCACACTTGGCGCGGTGGATGCAGAAGCTTTCTGTAAGCGTCACGGTGTTTCTGCGCGCGAAACGCGTTTGGTCGCTTGGCTGGTGGAAAAACATTTACTGATGTCCTCAGTATCGCAAAAGCAAGATTTGTCTGACCCCGAGGTGATCCGCAACTTTGCATTGATCGTCGGCGACCAAATGCACTTGGATTATCTATTTGCACTAACGGTGGCGGATATTAACGGCACCAATAAAGAATTATGGAACACCTGGCGCGCGAGCTTAATGCGTCAACTCTATATGGAAACCAAACGCGCACTGAGACGCGGCTTGGAAAACAATATCGACAAACAAGAACTGATCGAAGAAACTCAACAAGCGGCGATTCGCAAACTGGGGCGCAACAAACTCAGCGAAGCACAAATTTGGGAATTCTGGCGCGATATGGGCGAAGATTATTTCTTGCGCGAAAGCGTGGCGGATATTGCGTGGCACACCGAAGCCATAGCCGATCACTTGCACGACGAACCTTTAATTCTTATTAAAAAAACCACCAACCGCGAATTGGCGGGCGCAACCCAGATTTTTATTCGCAGCAAAAACCAAAAGAATATTTTTGTAGCAGCTACCTCTGCGCTCGATCACCTTAATTTGAGTGTGCAGGATGCAAAAATTTATAGCTCCAATTCTGGCTATACCATTGATACCTTTTTTGTACTCAATCAGGACGGAAAACCTCTGGGCAGCAACCCAACACTGTTGAAAAAAATCCAGCAGACATTGCAAGAAGAATTACGCTTAGCCGATAACTATTCCGAAGTTATCAGCCGTCGCACACCGCGCCGCTTAAAATATTTCGCTATGCCAACACGCACCAATCTAAGTCACGACACAGTGCGTAATTGCAGTGTATTGGAAGTCATTACACCAGATCGCCCTGGCTTGTTGGCATCTATTGGCCGTATCTTTATGCAATTTGAAATTCAATTGTTGAATGCCAAAATCGCCACCTTGGGCGAGCGCGTAGAAGATATATTCTTTATTGTGGACAACAACGGGCAGCCTTTATTGAATAACGAGCTTGCTGAAAATCTCCAACGCGAAATTCGCGAACAATTAGATAAACGTGTGGATTTGCATTAATCCAAAATATAATGAATTAAAAATATGAACCCAGATTTAAATCTATTGCACCCCTATCCTTTCGAAAAGCTCGCTGCGCTTAAGGCTGCCGTAACGCCGCCCGCAGAATTGAACGATATTATGCTTTCCATTGGCGAACCCAAACACGAACCACCTGCGTTTGTGTTAGATACTTTAGTGAAAAATCTCAGTAAATTATCTAACTACCCAACCACCAAAGGCATTCCCGAATTGCGTGAAGCCATTGCGACTTGGGCAAGCAATCGTTTCAAATTAAAGGTTGGAACATTTACAGCAGACAAACATGTATTACCCGTAAATGGCACACGCGAGGCATTGTTTGCTTTTGCGCAAGCAATTGTGGATAGAACTAAACCTAACCCAATCATTCTATCGCCTAATCCGTTTTACCAAATTTATGAAGGCGCAGCGATTTTATCGGGAGCAGAGCCTTATTTCTTAAACTGCACACCAGATAACAATTTCATCCCCAACTTCGCTGCAGTACCAGAAGAAGTTTGGCAGCGCACACAATTATTATTCATTTGCTCACCCGGCAACCCTACGGGCGCAGTAATGACGAGTGCGCAATTGAAAGACTTGATTATACTGGCCGATAAATACGACTTTGTTATTGCATCCGACGAATGCTACTCAGAACTTTATTTTGACGAATCCAATCCACCAGTGGGCTTATTACAAGCCTGTGCAGAACTAGGCCGCGATGACTTTTCTCGTTGTGTTGTTTTTCACAGCTTATCAAAACGCTCTAACCTGCCCGGATTGCGCTCTGGCTTTGTGGGCGGCGACGCTAAAATTCTGGATAAGTTTTTGTTGTACCGCACCTATCATGGTTGCGCTATGCCGGTACCCACGCAATTAGCAAGCGTGGCCGCATGGAAAGATGAAACTCACGTTATTGAAAACCGTGAAGCCTATCGCCAAAAATTTGATGCGGTATTAGAGATACTCGATGGCGTTGTGGATGTAAAAAAACCGGATGCCAGCTTTTACCTTTGGCCAAAAACGCCCATTAAAGGCGAGCTGTTTGCACAGCAATTATTCGCCGCGCAAAAAGTGACTGTCTTGCCCGGCAGTTATTTAGCGCGCGAAGCTGATGGCATAAACCCCGGCGAAGATTATGTGCGCTTGGCATTGGTTGCCCCCTTGAATGAATGTATTCAAGCGGCAGAGCGAATTAAGGTATTTGTACAATCGCTATGACACAAGCGAAAGGGTTAAACAAAGCGGAGCGGGTAGAGTTTATTTTGCAAAAACTGCAAAGCCATTACCCTGCGCCGCCAATACCTTTGCAACACAAAGATGCCTACACACTTTTAATTGCAGTTTTGCTTTCCGCACAATGCACGGATGAACGCGTCAACACAGTAACGCCCGCTTTATTTCAATTGGCAGACAATCCTTACGACATGGCAAAAGTGCCGGTAGAAAAAATTCAGGAAATAATTCGCCCATGCGGATTGTCGCCACAAAAATCCAAAGCGATTTCTGTGTTATCGCAAATGCTGGTGAATGAACACGGTGGCCAAGTTCCGCAGGATTGGGAAGCCCTAGAGCGCCTACCCGGTGTAGGCCATAAAACTGCCAGCGTAGTTATGAGCCAAGCGTTTGGTGTACCCGCATTTGCAGTGGATACTCATATACATCGCTTGGCGCAGCGCTGGGG
>CAZZEV010000129.1:0-3969 GCA_964653305.1 uncultured Cellvibrionaceae bacterium
AGGGCTTCAAATCGGCCACGCCAGTAACACCTTTTTCACCTTTGGCGAAGAGCGCTTTACAGGCGGGCGATTGCTCCCAAGCACCTTTGCCCACTTCATCGCCACCCATGTGGAAGGTAGTCAATTTCAAACCGGCTGCACGATACATTTGCTGTAGTTCGTAGACGACTTTTTCAGCAAAGGCATAGGTAGAAGGCAAGCAGACGTTAATGGCGTTATCGGTATAGTTTTGCACGCTCATATACTTTGATTTGTCCGCAGGGTCGCTCAGCAAATACTGTTCGGCAGCCTCTTTTTGGCCAGCGGCGAACAGTTTTTTGTAACGTGCTTCCATGGCTTTAATCGCGGCGCGAGCGTGGCCGGGCATATCAATTTCAGGGACAACCTCTATATGACGAGCCGCCGCAAACTTGAGTATTTCAATAAAATCATCGCGGGTGTAATAGCCGTTACCTGAGCCGGATTTGCTGGGGCCAGTACCTAATTGGGTCAACAAGCATTGAGTTTCCGTGAGATCAAAGCAGCGTGCGCCGCCAACATCGGTCAACTCGGGCAGGCCCGGAATTTGGATGCGCCAGCCTTCATCCTCGGAAAGGTGCAAATGCAATTTATTCAGTTTGTAGCGGCCCATTTGCTCAATCAAACGCAGGGTTACAGCTTTACCGTGGAAGTTGCGACCCATATCGTAATGCATACCGCGCCAGCCAAACCGGGGGCTGTCGTTCACGCTTAGCTTAGGAATATCAAATTGGTTCGCAGTACCCGCAGGTAAAAGACTTAAGAAGCTTTGAATTGCATAGAAGGCACCTGCATTATCGCTGCCATTAAGCAGAATTTTGTCGCCATCTACTGACATTGTGTAGCTTTCTTTACCTAATGTGGCGGTATCTTTCGAGAAACTGCTAGCTTCACTTGCAGTACCAGCTGTTAGCACAATAACTTTGCCTGTTGCGGGCACATTGTCCGGCTGGGATTCCACATTCAGGCCAGCGGCTTTAAGTTGCTGCTGCAAATAGAGCGCTTCTTGCGTGAGGCGACCGGCATAGCGAATCTGCCAGGTGGCATCTAACTTGATGCTGCCTTTTTCCACTTTAAGGGATTTAGGCGTGGGAATTATTAACTGCGCGTTGGCGCTGATTTGGCTGAGCGCAAGGTTATCTTGGTAGCGCGATGCGGCTGTGGCTATGGGGTACAAATCCACTTTGCCCTTACCACCAAAACGCAACTGCTGCTCGGGCTTGACGATAGGATCAATAAAACTGCTCAGCGCTTCGGTATCTGTATTGGTAAATACGGCTGGGGTTAAACCTTGTTGGGCGATAAATGCGCGCGGCATAAAATCGCTATAACTCACCACCCATTCGCCAGAGCCGTATAAAAACTCAAGGCTCGCACCGGCCGCTAAACCGACAAAGTTTTTGGTGGGCGACAATTCATTCAAGTCACCGTTGATACGTTTAAGCTGAAGCCCAGCCATCTCTTTCGCGTGGATATTGCGCACCGAGTGGAAGTAGATACGCCAATTGCCCTCACCCGCCGGCAGCGCAACGTTGGAGTGATTGTGGAGCAGAATATGCGCTTGCGTACCGTCTTGGCCAAAATTAGTAATCACCCCGAACCGAAATTCAGCTTTTTGGGCAAATTCGGTTAGATCGTTCTGAGTCAAACTCTTAGGCGCCTGCGCAAGGCTAGCTCCGCTAAAACACACCCCACACAACAAGGCCAAACCCACGCTTAATTGTTTCATTATAAGAATCTCATCAATTGACCGAAGACCACCAAAGACAACGTTGTCCGACGTAATGTGATGTTACACCATAAATTCTGAAATACCAGTGGGACGAACAAAATTTAACCCTGTGGACAACAAGCTTTAGGCTAGCGAGCAGCTATACACAGATGGATGGCTTCTATGCAGGTATCGATATTTTTAGAAGGCGAAGTGAGCGCGATAATGGCTTCACATTATCAAAGCCAAAGGAAACTCCATGCGTCTCTTAATAGCCATCACCCTCATATTCACACTAGCGGCCTGCTTCCCGAACAATCCCGTAAAAATGTCCATGACCGCGAATCCTTTACCCAACACACCTGAGGTTACGGCAGCGGGCAAAGCGATTTTTGAGCGGAACTGCCAAATGTGTCATGGCGTTGAAGGCCGAGGCGATGGCGCTGCGGCACCGGCACTTGCAACCAAGCCCGCTAACTTACGTCTATTAAATAATAAACCCGAAGGCTTAATTGCCATGCGTATTATTGGTGGAGGCAGCGTGATGCCTGCCTGGAAAAATATTTTAACGGAAGAAGAAATTTGGCAACTGAGTCGATATATAAAAACGATTTCTCAGCAAGAAGCGCAAACAGTGGCTAAGAAATAACAACGGTTCCTCACGCTTTTCAAGGGGAGGATTAATTCGCTTTCAAAAAATCAGCGACCGTATCATTCCACAACGTTGGTATTTTAAAAGTCGCGTAGTGGCCTACATTGGGGAGCATCACTAATTTTGCATTGGGAATTGCTGCTGCAATTTCTTGTGCGTGATCCACTCGAATTAATTCTTCTTGTGCGCCGTCCATCACCAAGGTTGGCGTGGTGATGCTTGCTAATTGTGCAGGGGAAAATTGCGGTTCTGCGAGCCACATTTTTCTAATTTTCTCTGCAATGATCGGCAACTTCTCTGGGTGCGCGGATAAAGCTAAATAATCACTGCCGTTATCGCGCTGCATTTTTTCTGGCGTGACAGTGCGCAGATATTCTAGGAAATGATTTTGCAATCCGGCCGGATTTATATTCGCACCATAAGCGACTAATTTTTTAACGCGGCGTGGGTGATGGATTGCCATGTCGATTCCGATATTCCCGCCATCGCTCCAGCCCACAATATAGGCCGAGGATATTTTTAGTTTATCCATCAAGCGAATCATATCTTCGGCCATAAGATGGTAAGTCAGCACTGCATTAGTATCTGTACTGCGCCCCTGCCCGCGACTTTCAGGTGTAATGACGCGATAGTTTTTTGAAAAAAAGCTGACCTGATGTCCCCAAGATCTCGCACTGCCCAAACCGCCGTGTAAAAAAATAATAGGCGCGTCTTTGCTATCCAACTTGCCGTGCTGTTCTATATAAATAGAGATATCGCCTAAATCAACTAGCTCTCCTCCCCTAGTTCTTGTTTCATCTGCAGCAGTTGCGGTACGCGACAATAAAAATTGTGCGCACATAACGGCGAGTAAAATAACGAGAAGCGGAATGGCTATGCGTTTAAATGAGAGTGACATTGGATTTACCTTAGGGATAAATTATTGATTTTGCTGTTCATTTAAATAGCTAATTAAAACACTCATATTTTTAATATACACACCGGCTGAAATTCCCAGCGGAGGCTGGTCGGAAATATAGGGAGAAGTATCCCATTCATCACCTACCAAGGTTTCGGCATAGCGTTCGTCTTTAGAGAACTCGGTTTTAGGTGGTTCACCCTTGTAGGGATTACTTGTCATCAATAAAGGCGTTGGCCAATAACCTTGCGGGTTGAGTGTGCTAACAAGGTCTTGCACTTTCTGCGCACCACTCATAGCATTTTTTCCACGTAAATTAAGATCGGAATTATTGCCTTGTTTAAAACTAAAATAGATTGGTAATGGCTCTTTCTTGGTATTTTTTAGCGACGAGTTTTTTGCCAATTTCTCCGGCGACAGCGCTAAGGCCTCAGCGTAAGCTGCTCGTAAACTAGCGATATTAATACGGCGAGTAGAGCCATAATGCGCCAAGGTTTTTGTGGCGTTGTAATCGGCATAATATTCACCATTCACCTCATTTGAACCGCGCCGGTGCGTGTATAAAAATCGCCCCGTACCCACTTCAACATTCCCGGCATGGTTGCGATTATTGTTAATTTCATGTGTTGGTAGTTTAGTGGTTTCTAACCAATCAAGTGCTGCGGGAATAGGCGTTAGAAATTTTCTATC
>CAZZEV010000129.1:4069-8189 GCA_964653305.1 uncultured Cellvibrionaceae bacterium
CACATCAATAAAAATTCCATATTTTTATCGGCAACGTCATCGTTAAAGGTAATGAAAGAAGCATAGTCTGCAACGCCTTTATGGGGTTGCGATTTGGAAGGCGGGTAGCGCTGCGGCCAACCGCCAATGGGGTATTGACTTTGCAATACAAAATCAATGGCTTTGGTTAACGCAGGGCGATATTTTTTATCGGATTTTTCGGTGTACATCCGCAATAAAAAGGTTGCGGCATCCATAGTGCCGCCATCATCAAAGGTTGCGTTGTCAGAATAATATTGAAACTCTTCCAATCGCCACGCGTTTTTACCTATGGTGTTATACCAATCACGCAGCGACGCTTCGCCAGCAAAATCTGCCACGTAATTCCAACCGCCATTAGGCAATTGCGCATGCATAATTGCACCCGCCACTTGCTCGGCAGCCTGGTAATAATAGTCATCACTGGTTGCATGGTAAGCATCTAACAATACATGCCCCACACTGGCCGTACCCGGTGGTTGCAACCAAATCATAGAGCGCCGCGCTTCCAACTCGCCCCACTGCCGCGAAAAATCCGGCAAGTAAGCCCACACAAAACCACCTTGATAACTCACCTTCTCCATCATAAAACGGCTGGAGGTTTTCATGGTTGCTAAAACGGATTCTTTAGAGGGGCCATCGCCATAAGCAGCATTACAACTAGATAACAACATACTTATAAGAAAGATGAGTTTTGCAAAAAAATTCATAGCGCAGCGCCAGTTTGATTATATTTATTCGCTAGGAGTATAGGCGGAACTGGATGACAGATTTAAGTATTTTAGTTCTCGTTCCCGAGCTCCAGCTTGGGAATGCATAAACTACCACTCTTTAGATATTGGCAACAAACTCTCCAAACCTAAATAGTCTCTCGCACTTGAATTACGCCAGTGTTCCGGCAAATCAATATACCCACGCTTTACAGGATTTTCATGGATATAAATTATTTTCTGCCGCATCATTTCTTGAGATTGGATTAACTCAGGATGAGCACCTTCCTGCCAAAACTGATACTCCGATTGAGTTTTATGTGCCTTTTTGTAAAAGGCGAATTGGTCCAACAAGGTTTTTACGTTGTGATCAATTAAATATTTCAGTAATTGTTTAGCCGTGTAGCTTTTAAAGCGTTGAATATCTTTGTTTAAATCGTTGCTTTGCGCAATTAGGTGCAGATGATTTTCCAAAACTACCCAAGCGTATATTTTCAGACCATCCTGCTGTAGGAACCGAAAGCTGTTTAACACAATATTGACAGTATCTGGCCGAGTAAATATTGGCAGCCAATGAAGAACCGTAAAGGTTAAAAAATGTGGTGCGCTTGGCACTGTAATTTTGTAGCGACTTCTACCCATAAAAACTCCTTTTAAATTTATCTTTAGCACTTCGTTCCCAAGCTCCTGCTTGGGAATACAGATCTACACTAGGTTAGTTAATTTTGCATTTCATTTAGAAGCGTGTGCATTCCCAAGCTGGAGCTTGGGAACGAGATTAAGGGCACGAAATCGCACCCTATATCACCTACCCCAAAAAAAACTTATACGCCTCATTCTTGGTTTCATCCCAATAGGGATAATTCAAATCATTTAAAAACACTTTCAGTTCGGCGTAATCTTTTTTCGGTACTTGCATTCCCACTAGCACGCGGGCAGAGGCTGAGCCGTGGTTGCGATAGTGGAACAAGGAAATATTCCAGCGGCCTGCAACTTTGTTTAAGAATGTCATAAGCGCACCCGGGCGCTCAGGAAATTCAAAGCGATACAAGACTTCATCCGTTGCTTGCGGTGCGTGACCGCCTACCAAATGACGAATATGCAATTTTGCTAATTCGTTTTCGGTCATATCCACTAAATCATAACCTTGGCCGCGCAACTCACTCACCAAATCTGCGCGATCTTTTCCGCCAGCGGCAACTTGAATTCCCACGAAAATTTTTGCCGCCTGCGTATCTGCATAGCGATAATTAAATTCGGTGATATTACGTTTGCCGAGCGCTTTGCAAAATTCTTTGTATGCACCTGGGCGCTCGGGAATGGTTACCGCCAAAATCGCTTCGCGCTGTTCGCCAATTTCGGTGCGCTCGCTGATGTAACGCAGGCGATCAAAATTAATATTCGCGCCGCAATCAATCGCCACTAAGGTTTGGCCGGTGATGCCATGTTGCGCGACATATTTTTTCAACCCGGCGATGCCTGTTGCGCCCGCAGGTTCAGCGATTGAACGAGTGTCTTCAAAAATATCTTTAATGCCTGCGCAGATTTCATCGGTAGTGACGGTGATACATTCGTCTACGACTTTACGCAAAACTCGGAAAGTTTCTTCGCCAATTTGCGCCACGGCTATACCATCCGCAAAGATGCCGACTTGCGGAAGGATCACGCGCTTTTTCTTTTCCATCGCCGCTTTTAAACACGCCGACTCATCAGACTCCACCGCGATAATTTTTGTCTCTGGGCGTACATATTTAATGTAAGCGCCGATTCCCGCGGCTAAACCGCCGCCGCCGACGGCGATAAAAATCGCGTCAATTTTGCCGGGGTGCTGACGCAAGATTTCCATGGCAATAGTGCCTTGGCCTGCGATCACATCGGGGTCATCAAAGGGGTGAATGTAGGTGAGGCCTTTTTCTTCCATTAATTTTTTGGCGTGGGCGGAGGCTTCATCGTAACTATCGCCATGCAACACCACTTTGGCCCCGCGCGCTTTTACGGCGTCCACTTTAATAGCGGGCGTGGTGCGTGGCATAACGATGGTGGCTTTAATGCCGAGGTGCTGCGAGCCGAGGGCAACGCCCTGCGCGTGGTTACCGGCAGAGGCGCAAATCACGCCGCGATTGCGCTCTTCTTCAGTGAGTTGCAGCAGCTTGTTGTAAGCGCCGCGCAATTTAAAGGAGAACACTGGCTGCAAGTCTTCGCGTTTGAGCAGAACTTTGTTGCCAGTGCGCACGGATAAAAGGCGCGCTTCGTCTAACGGAGTTTCCACCGCAAGATCGTAGATGCGGGCGTTGAGGATACGTTTTATGTAGGATTCGGGCATAGGAATACAAACTTATCGGATGAATAATGTGACCCGCATAGTAAACAATTTAGCGCTCGCTGGCACACCCCAATCGCGCCTTTTGGCCGAAACTCCGTATAATGCGCGCACTAAAACCCCCTCCCAACCTCCCCCTTGAAAAGAGGGAGGGGCTAAAATTACATTTGAGGATTCGGTCATGACTCAAGACGAACTAAAACAAGCGGTCGCGCGCGCAGCGGTGGATTACATCACCCCCAAGTTATTTAACGATTCGATTATCGGTGTGGGCACGGGTTCTACAGCCAACTTTTTTATCGATTATCTCGCCACCATTAAAACCAGATTCGCCGGTGCAGTGGCCAGTTCCGATGCCTCTGCTGAGCGCTTGAAGAAATTGGGCATTGATGTGCTGGATTGCAATTCGGTAAGCGAGTTGGTGGTTTACGTGGATGGTGCCGATGAAAGTAATGCGCAACTCCACCTGATTAAAGGCGGCGGCGCGGCGCTGGCTCGCGAAAAAATCGTGCGCGCTATTTCCAAGTAATTTGTGTGTATTGCCGATGGCAGCAAGTGGGTGGATGTATTGGGTAAATTTCCGCTGCCGGTAGAAGTTATCCCCATGGCACGTTCTTATGTTGCGCGCGAGCTGGTGAAGTTGGGCGGCGCACCGGTTTACCGCGAAGGCGTGGTGACCGATAACGGCAATGTGATTTTAGATGTCTATAACCTACAGATTACCGATGCAATCGGGCTGGAAAGCACCATCAACCAAATTACCGGTGTTGTCACCAATGGTTTGTTTGCAGCAAAACCTGCGGATGTTCTATTACTGGGCACTGCCGACGGCGTGAAGTTGATTAAAGCCCAATAGCTAGGGGTTCCGACGGCTAACAAGCGCATTTTTTTGCGCTGTTTTTGGGCAAATTCATCTCTCAGAATTTGCCCAATTTTCATCTCTCATCCTTCTCTACTTTTCCCGCTATCTGCCTGATTTTTCAGCAATCCTGACTATACTCAAAATTCTATCTACAGATTTTGAAGGATTTTCTATGGGCGGTTTATTTTCTAGCGTGCAGACGCGGCTAAC
>CAZZEV010000130.1:0-8177 GCA_964653305.1 uncultured Cellvibrionaceae bacterium
CGACTTCGGTGCTTAGCAGGGTTGCGTCAGCGTCTTTGAGTATAGTCACAGGTTCCCCGGTTTTATTGTAATAAGAGAAACTTATTTTCCCTGCATTACCGGTAATGCCAAGAGTTATATTTTTACCCAAGGTGGCTTTTGGGATATTAATAGACGCAATAATTTTTGGTGTGGATTTATTGGTTTGCTCTATAAACACTTGGTAGCTTTTACCTGTGCGTTGAATACCAAAATAATAATGCGCCGCTTCGCTTTGAAAGGCGGCTATACCTGCAGAGATTTTTTCGGCAGTGGGTAATTGCAATTCCACTTTCGCAGTGAAATGCATATGTTGCTGACGACGAGCAATAAAGGCGGGCTGGGCCAAACCTGATAAGCGATTGGCAGAGGCTTGCATGCGTAGGGATTTTTGCTCGGGATTTAGTTGATACCAATTGCTCTCCACTGTCCCGAGTGTATTCCAGTTTGATAAAAGCTTGGTGCTGCTAAAATTGTCTTGCCATTCAAAATTGCCGGTGGTTGCTTCAGTATTTACCGTTGTTTTTGCGATGCGTGGTGCGGGGAGTCGATAAGGAACAGCTTGGCCTTTGTCGAGAATATGTGGCCATTCGTTTTTCCACGTCACGGGTAGCAAGAAGGTCTCGCGGCCGGTATTAAAATATTTTTTATCGTAAGAGCGAGTGCCTAAAAATACTGCCCACCAGTCGCCTTCTTTGGTTTGTACTAAATCCGCGTGG
Source organism: uncultured Cellvibrionaceae bacterium (assembly GCA_964653305.1). GTDB lineage: Bacteria > Pseudomonadota > Gammaproteobacteria > Pseudomonadales > Cellvibrionaceae > Cellvibrio. Next base: position 738 of record CAZZEV010000130.1, read on the forward strand.
CCAATAGTGGTAATAGGGTTTGCACGGTTTTCATCGAGATCGCGCTGGGTGAGGATTGGGTTTCCTTCAAAGGGAATAAATTTATCTTTCAAGCTGCGCGCGCGAAACACTACTGCTGAGTGATCAAAGGAGGTTCCTCCTTCGGCGCAAATTAAATAGTACCAGCCGTTTATTTTATAAATATGTGGGCCTTCAATCCAAACCGGTTTTTTAGCGATATCTGTGCCGCCATCAATAATCATCTTGCCGGAATTTTTGATAATTTTTTTCGTCGCTAAATCAAATTCCCACTGCCAAATAGCGCGATGGCCTTGGTAGAGCGGTTTGCCGATGGGGGCTTCATTGTGGGTGATATACACGCGCCCATCGTCATCAAAGAAAATATCGGGATCTATACCGCCCACTTCGGGTAAATCAATCGGGTCAGACCAAGGGCCGGCGGGGTCGGTAGCGGTCACAATAAAATTACCGCGACCATCTACCAAGGTAGTAATCAAATAAAAAACACCCTTGTGGTAACGCAGTGTGGGCGCATAAATACCGCGTGATACCTGTTGGTTTTTAAGAGGCAATTGCGTGGGTGTTACTAAAATATGGCCGAGCGATTTCCAGTTCACTAAATCTTTACTGTGAAAAATCGGCACGCCAGGCGAGTAGGAGAATGAGGAGTTAACCAGATAATAATCATCATCAACCCGCACAATACTGGGGTCGGGGAAAAAGCCGGCGAGAATAGGATTTTGATATTCGCCTTGCGCTAAAGGCGCGGCAAAAATCTCATCTTTGCCTTGATAAGTAAAATTATAAAAAGTAGCCGATGTTCCGGCCGTGTTTATTTCAGCCGAACTCTTTTGTACTGCATTTGCTTCTGCTGCGTTGGAGCAATTCAAGGTGAAAAATAACCCACCTAATAATGTTAATAGCGGGGAATATTTCATAATTATTCACTCTGCGGGGCTGGTGTTTATTCGAGAGGTGGTCGCTGACCAAGAAAATGGTCAGCGACACGTGTGGAGAGAGTATAGAACTAATTGGTGCAGGCGCTACCTAATAAACCATCCGCAAAGCCGCGTAGGGCAGGTTTATCGTTGTATGAACCATCAAACAATAAGGGCCAAGCGAGTTGCTGACCATTGTATTGCGAGGTTGCGGTAATTAGCCAAGAGCTGGCGTCGTTTAATCCCCACACGGTAATGCCGCCACGCTGCGCTTCTGGAACTACTGCTTTATAACCTGCCACAATGTCGCAATACCGTTTCTTTTGAGCGCCTGCACTGGTGTTGTTATAAGGAGTCGCCGTAGCAACAGACCAACCGTTGCTATAGGGGTTGTTGATGGCAACATCCAACTCAGTGATTTTCACTTTCAAGCCTTTATCGGCCACTTTTTTCATCGCCGCTTTGATGTTGTCGATGCTGGGGTAATCCATAAACACATGCATTTGGAAGCCCACACCATCAATAGGAATATTGCGCGCTTGGAAATCAGTGAGCATCTCAACCAGCTTGGTGGTTTTTGCATTGTTTTGATCAATGTTGTAATCGTTATAGTAGAGGGTTACGTTAGGATCGGCTAAACGTGCGGCTTTGAATGCGCGCTCAATATAAACCGCACTATTACCGCTCTTGGTGTAGAACGCCGAATCGGTACGGAAGTTTGATGGGCTGCCATCGTTTAATGCTTCGTTTACCACATCCCAGCTGACCACATTGCCCTTGGCTTCAAAGTGATCGACGATAGTCGTTACATGCGTATCCAACATGGTCAAAAACTCATCTGCTGTTCCCGTCCAATTTTTCATGAAACTGGGTACTTGATAATCGGCGTGCCAAATAAGGGCGTGACCGTGAATTTTTATATCCTTGGTTTTTGCATAGTCAACAAAAGCATCAGCATTGGTGAAGGTGAAGCTGTCTTTGGTGGGATGCAAGTAGCTGACTTTCATGATGTTGCCAGCCGTCATTTGATTGAAATGTTTTTCAGTCACCGCTCTTTCAGAAGCGTTAGTTAGAATGTTGTAGGTGGGTGAATCGGTATTAGATACCGCTACCCCAATCGGGAAAGTTGCTAAATCTTTTAGACTATCAACATTCGCGGAATAAACGGAAGAGTTTGCAGAGCTTGCAGAACTCGTTGAGCTTGAGCTACTTGAAACACTAGAGCTGCTTGATACGCTAGAGCTTGAAGAGCTACTGACAACCGCTGTTGAGCTGCTAGTTGTGGGCGGTGGGTTGTTCGATCCGCCACCACCGCCACCGCCACCACCGCAAGCGGAGAGCAATAGACTCAATGACATAGCTGAATATATTTTGATTGCACGCATTTTTTGATAACTCCATTATTTTTATTGAGGGTTGATGTAGTCAATTACACCATAAGCTTCATTCGCTTGTATACGTCTTACTTCAGGGGAAGTGTAAGGATTTATTTATGTGATTTGGTGCACTGGCATATTTCCTACTGCATAAAAAAGCCGCATCGCTGCGGCTTTTGGATTGGAAAATTAGATGGAAACTAACCTTCCATATTTTCCAGCTCTACACCTTTGGTTTCTTTTACCCACCAGATCACGAAAAGTACTGAAAACAGTGAGCAGAACGCATAAATACTGTAAGCGCCCGCTAGGCCGAGGGCTGACGCAAGTAACATTGGGAAGGTCCAAGTGATTAGGAAGTTCGCAGTCCAGCTACCGCTAAACCTGTACCACGAATTTGGTTGGGGAACATTTCGCCCAACATAATCCACACCACTGGCCCCCAGGACATATTGAAGAAAATCACATAGAGATTAGCCGCAACAAGTGCGGTTATCCCCATAGTACCACTTAGCATGAGTGCGCCTTTATCATCTAGTGGTGCGCCTGCGAAGGCGAAGGCAACCAATGCAAGGGTAATGGTCATACCTACGGAACCGATTAGCAACAGCGGCTTGCGGCCAATTTTATCTACTAAGAAGAAGGTAATAAAGCAAGCGCCAATAGACACGGCACCAGATACAACGCTAATCGCAAGTGAATCACTTTCAGAGAAACCGGCTGCTTGCCAGAGTACTGCGCCGTAGTAAAACACGACGTTGATGCCCACAAATTGTTGCAATACTGCCAAACCAACCCCAATCCATACGATCGGGCGTACACGTTTTTTGGTTTTATCGATCAAGTCAGAGAAGGCGGGTGCATGGTCATGGGCGATAGAGGCGTAAATATCGGCAACGGTTTTGGTCGCTGCTTTCTCGCCATAGAGTTTAGTGAGAACGCTCAATGCTTTCTCTTTTTTGCCGCTGGCTACAAGGAAGCGTGGGCTTTCTGGAATGGTAAGTAGGGTCAAGAGGAAGATAACACCGGGAATCGCTCCCACCCAGAACATCCAGCGCCAAGATTGGTAGCCTAGCCAGAGCTCATTCACGGCTGAGCCGGCCGCTGTTGCTAAGAAGTAGTTGCTAAGTGCTGCAGCGGTTAGGCCAGAAATAATAGCAATTTGCTGAATAGAGCTAAGTTTGCCGCGTTATTCTGCAGGGACAAGTTCGCTGATGTACGCAGGGCAGATAATACTCGCTGCACCAATAGCTAAGCCGCCGATTAAACGGTAGATCACAAATTCGGTTGAGGATGTGGCTATGCCAGCCCCCCAAGAGGAAATAATAAAAAGAATGGCCGCCAGAATTAAAATTCCACGTCTACCATAGGTGTCTGCCCAAGAACCGGCAAAGAAGGCTCCGACGGCACAACCTAGCAATATTGAGGCTACGTTGAAGCCAGTGCCTGCAGACTCTGACTTGAAAGCCAGTTGAAGGCCTTCAACTGTTCCGTTGATAACGCCGCTATCAAAACCAAACAGAAAACCGCCAATGGTGGCGATAATGCTAATAATGACAATAGAGGTCATGTTTCTCTCGCTTGAATCAACGGAGACACTTACCTCGTTATCTGAAGATGGTGCATGCATGGTGATACCTATTTTTTAAATTATGGATTATTGGCTTTATTGTAAGGCAAGCTGTTGGTTGAACATCTTTAAAGCGAGAATATCCGCGCTCTAAGGATGCGCGACCATAGCATAATGCTAGGTTTCTCGCCTATGGTTAAGATGACAAACGAACTTATTTTTAGGTGTTTTGCAGTCTTCGTGAATCGCTATTCTGCCATGAGAAAGCAACATGAAATCGATACTGTAATGCCACGTGAACCTAAGCTTGTAGTTGCGTTATTGGCGCATCACAGGGATCAACTAAACATGCGGTTAAATCTCAAACGAGAAACCGCTTTCGGTTAGATGTTTGTAAGCGTCAGAGTCAAAACGGTAGAGGTTAGCTGCACGATGCGGTACTCCCTGCTGCTTTTCGTTGCAGGGTGAAAGCAGGTTCATCTTCATGATTTTGCGGCGGAAATTGGGCTTGTCCAGTTTCGTGTTCAAAATGGCTTCGTAGAGTGCTTGCAGTTGCAACAAGGTAAATTTTTCAGGCAACAAGTTAAAGCCAATAGGCTGGTGGCAAACTTGGTGCCGCAAAAATTTCATTCCATAGGCGATAATTTCGGCGTGATCGTAAATCAATTCAGGTAGGGCGTTGATGCTTTGCCAGCTAACATCGGCAGCACTTTGGCCAGCAACCAGTGAATAGTGTTCGGCGCTTACCAGTGCGTAATAAGCAATAGTAACAACCCGCTCTGTCGGGAAACGGTCAACCCGGCCGAAGGTTTTGAGTTGTTCGAGATAGAGTTGTTTAACACCTGTTAATTCTTCCAGTAGGCGATAGGCTGCATCGCGTAAGTTTTCATCGTACCGAATCCAACCGCCTGGCAAAGCCCATTTGCCTTGGTGCATTGGGTCTGTTTGCTTTACCAGCAGTATTTTCAGCTCATCGTTGTCCAAGCCGAACACCAAGTTGTCAATTGAAAGTGCCTTAATAACATTCTGTGGCAGATTTAAAGGCTCTACATGGCTGTGCATCACTATATTTGACACGTTGAATTCCTGAACGAATTGGCGATATGCGGCTATCCTTATGATGGCTGCGTAATTTTATGTAAAAAACGGTGCAATCTGCACCTTTGCCCCAAAAGAGTGAGGCCTCATTGTAGCGATCATCAGCTAATTGTCCATAAGATGTATAGGGGTAAAAGTCTTTATATTTGGCTTGTGGTCAATGAGACAATAAGATATGCTGTTGGCATTGCAGAATAAGTATCCATAAGTTCGGCACTTGGTTGGCGACGAATGGAGATAACGGTTACATAATTTCACTTTAAGAGATTTCTTATGCTGTTTCTTGGTATAGACGTTGGAAGTTCTTCCACAAAACTATCTGTTCTCGATGGACAAACCGGTAAATGCTTGGGCGCCTTGTCTTACCCTGAAACTGAGCTTGCAATTGCTAGCCCAGAGGTGGGCTTTGCGGAGCAGGCTCCTGAGATGTGGTGGGACTGTATTCAAAAGGGTGCTGCTAAGCTGTTTGCCAGCGGTAAGTTTGATAGCAAACAAATTCAAGCTATTGGTATCTCCTACCAAATGCATGGTTTGGTTGTGGTCGATGCTGACCAACAAGTGCTGCGCCCATCTATCATTTGGTGCGATAGCCGCGCTGTGCCACTCGGCAATGCCGCCTTGGCCGATATGGGGCGCGATTATTGCTTTGGCCATTTATTGAATTCACCAGGCAATTTCACAGCGGCTAAGTTGCGTTGGGTACAAGAAAATCAGCCTGAGATTTTCAGCAAGATTCACAAGGTTATGTTGCCTGGTGATTACATTGCTATGAAATTAACCGGTGAAATTACAACGACTGCCTCAGGTTTATCTGAAGGTACATTGTGGGATTTCAAAGAACAGCGTGTCGCTACAGAATTGTTGGATCACTGGGGAATCAACTCCTCCGTGATTCCTACAATAGTTCCTAGCTTTGGTGTGCAGGGTACAGTGAAAGCTGATGTTGCTGCAGCCTTAGGCTTGGGTAGCAATGTGAAAGTCTGCTATCGCGGTGGCGATCAGCCCAACAATGCGTTTAGCCTCAATGTTCTTGAGCCGGGCGAAGTTGCAGCAACGGCGGGTACTTCCGGTGTTATTTACGGTGTTACCGATAAGCCAGCAGCAGATGTTGAATCGCGCGTAAATACTTTCTTGCACGTTACGAATACCGATGAGCAAAAACGAAATGGTGTTCTAGTCTGTGTAAACGGCTGTGGTCGTTTGTACTCTTGGCTGCGCCAAACACTAAGTCAATCGGGCGCTACACCCTCTTATCCTTTGTTGAATGGTCTTGCAGAGCAAGTTGCGGTAGGTAGCGAAGGTTTGGTATTCCACCCCTTCGGTAATGGTGCTGAGCGTATTTTCCAAAATCAAAATATTGGCGCGCAATTGCGCAATTTAGATTTTAACCGTCATGGTCTTGGCCACATGGTGCGCGCAGCACAAGAGGGTATAGTGTTCTCTCTCAATCAAGGTTTCGATGTATTGAAATCTCTGGGTGGAAGCTGCGATGTTGTTCGTGCAGGCAAAGGCAATATGTTTTTGAGTGAGGTTTTCACGCAAGCATTTGCCAACACGACACAAGCGGCAGTGGAATTATATGAAACCGATGGTGCCGAAGGTGCAGCGCGTGCTGCGGCTATTGGTAGTGGTTTCTACGCTTCTGCGAAAGAAGCGTTCGGCGGGTTAACGCGTCTTGGTATGGTTGAGCCTCAGCAGGCGCTTTCGGCCCAGTATCAAGATGCTTATCAGAATTGGGTATCTTTGCTGCCCAAGCAATAACCAAAAAGCAATGAATAACAACATTTAAAAAGCGTTAAAAGTTTCCAGTAAAAAATCACATTTAAATTTCAAGAGAAAACGAGGTTAAACATCATGAGTATTGTTCTAGGTAGCAAAGAGTATTTCCCCGGCGTTGGTAAAATCGGATTTGAAGGCGCGGATTCTGATAATCCATTAGCGTTCAAGTACTACGATGAAAATCGTGTTGTCGCTGGCAAAACTATGAAAGATCATTTCAAGTTTGCTACTGCTTACTGGCACACGTTTAACGGCGCTGGTCACGATCCTTTTGGTCCAGGTACCAAAATTTTTCCATGGTCTAGCAATACAGATGCAGTTGGCCGTGCAAAAGACAAGATGGATGCAGCGTTTGAATTTATCACCAAAATTGGTACGCCTTATTACTGCTTCCACGATATCGATTTAGTAGATGAAGGCAACACTCGTGCAGAAACCTCTGCGCGTTTGCAGGCTATTGTTGAATACGCTAAGCAAAAGCAAAAAGAATCTGGTGTGAAATTGTTGTGGGGCACAGCTAACCTGTTCTCTAACCCACGTTACATGAACGGCGCCTCTACTAACCCTGATTTCAACGTAGTAGCTTATGCGGGTGCGCAATTGAAAGATGCGTTGGATGCAACTATCGCATTGAACGGCGAAAACTACGTATTCTGGGGCGGCCGTGAAGGTTACATGA
>CAZZEV010000131.1:0-2197 GCA_964653305.1 uncultured Cellvibrionaceae bacterium
GCTTTGTCTAACGCGGGGATCGCCTCTTTGTTGCGATCTTGCTGCAACAACAGCTGGCCTTTTAATTCCCAAAACAGGTTTTCTTTAGGTTGTTTTTGGATAGCACTATTGATCAGCGAAAGGGCTTTGTCGTATTGGCTGGATTTGGCAGCTTTGGTTGCATCTTGGTAGCTGAGGTATGCATCCTGATCGCGCTTGAGTTGTGCCAATGCGCGTTGAAACGCGTCTTTATTACGTACTCCGCCCTTGGGGTATTTGGTGACTTCTGCGCGGTTAGCGGCAACACGGTCACGCGAAGGCGGGTGACTTGCAAACATACCCTCAATCCAGCTTGGCTCTCTTTTATCGAACATACGCACAAACAGTTCTTGTAGCTCCACCGCCGCTTGTGGGTCATAACCCGCTTTTACCATGTATTTAATACCGTACTTATCGGAATCTAATTCATGATCACGCGAGTACTTGGAGTTCCATGCGTTAGCACCAACCGCCAGTGCACCCACGGCTAATACGCCGTACTCCGGCTTTTTATTGGCAATGACTGCTCCCGCTAACAAGGCGCCAGCTCCAACAACCATTTGCTGAGCTTTGGCGCTGGCGCTGTGTCGCGCTGCGGCGTGCACAATTTCATGGCCGAGTACGGCGGCCAGTTGGGCTTCATCCTCTAATTGCACTAAGAGCCCGCGGTTAATGGCTAATTTACCGCCCGGCAGCGCCCATGCGTTGGGGGTGTCGTTATTCAACACCACGAATTCATAGGGTAATTTGGGGCCATCGACTACAGCAGCAATTTTTTTACCGACTTGATTCACGTAAACCGTTAAAGCGGGGTCAACCACATACTTACCACCTTGAGATTGCTGGCTTGGGCCGTAATGTTGTTGGCCAGCGGCGATATCCTGCTGAACCGAATCAATGATCATTTCTTTCTTGCCGGTGACGGGGTTCACGGCACAGCCGGTGAGGCCAGCGGCGATCAAGGCGCAGATCAAGAATCGAGTTAGGTGTTTCATGCTTCCTCCATTATTGGGTACTCATCTCGGATATAATGCCACACAAATACTGTATTAAATGAGACGCAAGAAATGAAAGCCTTACAAGTGATAGAGCTCTTTGCCGGTTTAGGCGCAAATGGCCAACCGATTGTTGAAAAAATGCATGTGCGCGAGTTGGAAAACGGCCACATGCAATTAGTAAAATCCCCCGCGTTTATTAAAGGACTGGCGAGTGGCGATGTGATCCGCTGCGATGTTCCCAATCAAGAATTTGAAATCGTGCAGCGCAGCGGCAATTTGAACGTGCGTGTATTTAGCCGCGATGAGATTGCCCCACTTGCCGATGCGATTACGCCAGAGATTGAAAAACTCGGCGGTGATCTGGATATAGAAACGCCCCGTATGTTGGTCTACTCCATTCACGTGAGCTGCGGTTTTAGTGTGGTAGAAGATTTACTTAATCAGCACCTCGGCAAAGACGGCCGCAGCGCCTGGATGTACGGCAATGTTTACGACCCCATCGACGGCCAAACGCCCTTGAATTGGTGGCAGGAAATTTTGAAGCCGGAATAATCCTTTGTTGTTTTCACTCATAATTGAAATTTGTTTATGTTGTTACTGATCTCCCCCGCGAAAACCCTTGATGTTGAAACGCCTGCGCCTACCACCGAATTCACGCAGGCGGATTTTCTAAAAGAATCCAAACAACTGATCAGCGAATTGCGCGTGCTCGCGCCGCACGACATTTCTCAGTTGATGAGCATCAGCGACGAGTTGGGGGTGCTCAATTTTGATCGCTTCGCCATTTGGAAAACACCCTTCAAACCCAGCAATGCCAAGCAGGCACTGTTTGCGTTTCAGGGCGATGTATACACGGGTATGCAGGCCGAAACCTTTTCAGATAAGGATATTCAATTCGCCCAGCAACATTTACGCATTCTCTCTGGCCTCTATGGTTTGCTGCGCCCGCTGGATTTAATGCAGGCCTATCGTTTAGAAATGGGTACAAGCTTTGCCAATTCGCGCGGTAAAAACCTCTATGAATTCTGGGGTGAGAGCCTCACCAAGGCGATCAACAAACAACTTACCGAGCTGAAGAGTTCGGTGGTGATAAATCTCGCCTCCAATGAATATTTCAGTGCGGTGAAGCCCAAGTTGCTCAAGGCTGAAATTATTACGCCTATTTTTAAAGACAAGAAAAA
>CAZZEV010000131.1:2297-5816 GCA_964653305.1 uncultured Cellvibrionaceae bacterium
TATTAAAATAATTGTTCTTAGAAGTTTGTTGCATTTAGATCTACAGAAACATAAAGTTTGAGCGTTCCATAAAAATCAATAAAATCCAACAAAAAGGAAAAGTATGACGGTGACTAATCACTTTTTACTGCATGCAGTAGAAAGTATGAGCCACGTAGCCCCGGTATCCTTTCGTCGCATTTTCAACGGCTACGGAATCTACCATCAGGGGGTGCAATTCGCGATTGTCATTAATGACCGTCTCTACTTCCGCGCCGACGACTATTCCCGCTCCCTCTATACTGCCAAACACATGACACCTTTTTTACCTTCTGCTATCGGTGATGGTGAATCCAACTTCTTTCAATTGCCTGATGATGTGCTTACCCAGCCAGCAGAATTGATTTTCTGGATGCGTATTGCTGTTGAAGCTGCCCAAGGCAGTTATTCTCTTGAAGATGATGAACCGAGCATTGATGTGTCGGTACGCCACCTTAAGCTGCGCTAAGCAAATTCTATAAACTGAGCTAGGCTGAAGGGATATTGATAGGGACTTAGCTATGGCTTTGAAAATTCTGGTGGCCGACGATGCCACTTTCATCCGCGATATGATTAAAAAGCAATTGCGAGACCGCATTCCAGGTGTTGAGATCTTCGATGCAGTGGACGGTGCTAGAGCCTTTGCTCTTTTCAAACAGAATGATATCGATCTGATTTTGTCCGACTGGGAAATGCCGCTGATGACGGGTGAGGAATTGCTACGTAACGTGCGTGCAATGCCCAATGGCGCCAAAACGCCTTTTATTATGATTAGTAGCCGTGGCGACCGCGATCACATTGTTAAAGCTATACAGTCCGGTGTGTCAGATTACATCTCTAAACCCTTTACCCCAGAAGAGTTTCATAAAAAGGTTCACAAACAATTGCGGGTTATTGGCAAGGTGCCTACCGCTGCAATGCCTAGCCTAATGCAAGGCGTTGCCAATTCGTCCATAGGTGTTTTAACCGGTGGCCGCGAGGCCGCACCTGCGCCCAAAGCAGTGCAAAGCGCAAGTGCATCACTCTTAACCGGCGCTACAGCCTCATTATTGACTGGCGCAAAACCGGTACAAGCTGTTCCCTCTCCTGCTAAAACGACAAAAGCCCAAGCGCAATTACGTTTCGCCAATAATCGAATTTTCCCCTGTGTGATTCGCGAGATGTCGCTGCAATTAATGAGCTGTGTGTTACAGCGCGCCGATAATCTTCCCGCACTCTTTGAGCAAGCCGTAGTAGATATTGATATGGGTGAAGGCAACGGTTTGGCACGCGTAAACGGCTATGTACATAGCATGATGGCCGGTGAGAATCGCGCCGATTCGAATAGTTTAAAAATCGTAATTCGCTTTGTGGATAATGATGCGGATAAGTTTGAAGTGTTGTCGAAGTTTATTGCGCAGATGTGATGTGTTTGTCTGTGATAGCGCCTCCCCTTTTGGGAAGGGAGGCTGGCACGATTGCATGGATGCAAAAGATAGAGTTACGCAGGACGCAGTTATCGAGGTGGGGCGTTAATTACTCGCCGCTTCAATCTCTTCGCTAATCAACAACCAATTCTCTTCTGCTTCATCCAACTGCTGCTGAACTTTAGCTTGGTCTAATAACAGCTGTTGCAAGTTAGCTTTGTTTTTATCGTCGTAAATACTGCTATCGCCGAGTTGAGTTTCTATATCAGCCAATTTTGTTTGATACTTTTCCATTTGGCTTTCTAGGTTTTTCAGTTTATTGGTCAGCGGTTTTAATTGCTGACGTTGCGCTGCGGACTGTTGGCGCTGGGCTTTTTTATCGACTTTGTTTTCGTTCTCTGGCGCGTACTTCTCTTCTGCAGCAGCTTGTGTTTGGCGTTCTTGCAGCAGCCATTTGTAATAGTCTTCTAAATCACCATCGAATTCGCTAACTTTGCCATCGGCGACTAATAAGAATTCGTTGACGGTATTGCGCAACAAATGGCGATCATGCGAAACAATAATCACGGCGCCTTCAAAATCTTGCAGCGCCATCGTTAAGGCGTGGCGCATTTCTAAATCGAGATGGTTGGTTGGCTCATCGAGTAAAAGCACATTGGGTTTTTCCCACGCGATTATCGCCAACGCCAAGCGCGCTTTTTCACCGCCGGAAAAATGCGTGATAGGTTCAAAGGCGCGCTCGCCGTGAAAATCAAAACTGCCGAGGAAGTCGCGAATTTCTTGTTCGCGTGCAGTGGGTGATAGGCGTTGAATATGCAAAGCAGCTGACGCATTGATATCCAGCGCCTCTAATTGATGCTGTGCAAAATAGCCGAGTTTAAAATGTTCGCCGTTGGTACGCTCACCCGCAAGCAATGGTAATGCGCCCGAGAGGGTTTTCACCAAACTGGATTTGCCCGCACCATTGGGGCCGAGCAAACCAATACGGGTTTCAGCGCGAATGGCTAATTCCACTTTGCTGAGAATTTTTTTGACTTCGTTGTTTTCGGTTTGGTAGCCAATATCGGCACCAGAAATATGCACCAAGGGCACCGACATTTTATCGGAGCAGGTAAAGGTGAAACTGAATGGCGAATCCACATGCGCGGCGGAAATTTTTTCCATGCGCTCTAATTCTTTAATGCGGCTCTGTGCTTGGCGCGCTTTGGTGGCAGATGCGCGAAAGCGGCGAATATAACTTTCAACATGCGCAATACGTTCTTGTTGTTTTTCAAAAGTCGCTTGTTGCTGCGCGAGTTTTTCGGCGCGCTGACGTTCAAAGGATGAATAGTTGCCGCTATAGTTATCGAGCTTTTGGCGTTCGATATTGACGATGCGATCAACAATATTGTCCAAGAAATCGCGGTCATGCGAAATAATAATCAGTGTGCCCGCATAGCGCTTAAGCCATTCTTCCAACCACAGAGTTGCATCCAAATCCAAGTGGTTGGTAGGTTCGTCGAGCAATAACAAATCTGATGGGCACATCAAGGCTTGTGCAAGGTTTAAACGAATTCGCCAGCCGCCGGAAAAATCCGTAACGGGGCGAGCATCATCACCGGAGTTAAAACCCAAACCATTTAATAACTGTTGCGCGCGCGCCGGTGCGGAATAGGCGTGGATATTTTCCATATCACCGTAAAGGTGAGCGAGTTTGTCGCCATCGCTACCCGCCGCAATAATTTCGCGCTCAAGACGGCGCAATTCGCTATCGCCATCCAGCACATAATCGAGTGCGCTGCGGCTGGTGTGGCCAACTTCTTGTGCCATATGGGCGACGCGCCACTGCTTGGGAATATCCAAGGTGCCGGTATCGCTGGCGAGTTTGCCCAGCAACATTTGAAAGAGGGTAGATTTACCGGTGCCATTGCCACCAATCAGGCCCACTTTTTGGCCTGGGTAAATTGTGAGGTCGGCTGCATCCAAAAGAAATTTGGGGCCGCGCTGCAGTGAGATATTTTGTAATTGAATCATGGCGCGCATGCTAGCAGACTGCGGGGCCCCGAATAACCCTAGCCACCTGTTAAACAGATGATTCTATGACCACACTTGATCC
>CAZZEV010000131.1:5826-8079 GCA_964653305.1 uncultured Cellvibrionaceae bacterium
TGGCGCGCATGCTAGCAGACTGCGGGGCTATGAATAAGTGCAATATCGGAATAAGTGCAATATGGGAATAAGTCCAACATGGAGGAATAAGATCACCGAAACTAAAACGGCTAGTGCATGATTAATTTGTAATATAATATGCCGTTAGTGAAAAATAATATGCGCCATGAGGATTGCACTATGTATAAGGTTTTTGCCCCCCTATTGAGCCGCTCGACAATGAGGCTGCTTTGTTCAACCATCATTTGTGCGGCGGGCTTCGGTGCTATCAATGTCTCCGCTAACACACCGGTCAAGATGTCCATTGACCCAGCGGAACAAGGTCCCGTCATTAACCGTCATATTTTTGGTCAATTTGCCGAGCATTTGGGCCGTGGCGTTTACGAAGGTGTGTGGGTTGGCCCAGATTCTAAAATCCCCAATACCCGCGGCATACGCAATGATGTAGTAGCGGCCCTAAAAGCGCTGAAAGTTCCCAACGTAAGATGGCCGGGCGGGTGCTTTGCCGATGAATACCATTGGCGTGATGGGATTGGCAAACCCGAAAACAGACGCAGCCGCATCAACGCCAGTTGGGCTGGCCGTACAGAACCCAATTCATTCGGTACCCACGAGTTTTTCGACTTTGTCGAGCAGATTGGGTCTGATGCTTTTATATCGGCTAATGTGGGTTCTGGCACTGTGCAAGAAGCCGCGGACTGGCTGGAATATTTGACGGCGCAAGATTCAAGTTTGGCAAAAGAGCGTGCCGCCAATGGCCACCCCAAACCTTATGAGGTGGCGTTCTGGGGAATTGGCAATGAGACCTGGGGTTGTGGTGGGCCTTTAACCGCCGAAGAATATGTGACGAAATTAAAGCTGTTTTCTAACTTCAGCACCAATCACAACAAAAATATGCCGACACAACAAGTTTCCGTGGGGCCGGATGGCGATGGTTTTCCGGAATACGCAGAAGTAGTGATGAATGCTTGGAGCAAAAGAACTTGGGCATGGGATATTCAAGCGCTTTCGCTGCATCGCTACACCCGCAATGGATGGCCGCCAAATATTTCTGCCACCGGTTTTACTGAAAAACAATATGCCAGTGTTGTCAAAGAAACCTTGGGCATGAACGATTTTATTAAAACCAATATTGCGATCATGGATAAGTATGACCCTGAGAAAAAAGTCGGCATCATGGTTGACGAGTGGGGCACGTGGTACGCGCCAACCAAAGGCACTGACCCCGGTTATTTGGAGCAGGAAAATTCCCAGCGCGATGCGATTATCGCCGCATTGAATTTTAATATTTTTGCTCGCCATGCAGATCGAGTACGCGGCGCCAACATTGCGCAAATGATTAATGTGCTGCAAGCCATGATTTTAACGGACAAAGAAAAAATGGTCCTAACGCCCACCTACCATGCATTTCGTATGTATGTTCCTTTTCAAAATGCAGTGCGGCTTAAAACCCATTATGAGCAAGGCGTGTATAAAGAGGGTGATATTCAATTGCCGCGAATTGATGCGATCTCTGCGCGGGATAACCAAGGTCGTATTTGGTTGGCGATTACCAATATCGACCTCAAACAATCAGCGGATATAGATCTCACTTTGTTGGGCAAAGCGATTGATTCGGCGGAAGGTGAAATTTTGCAGGCACCGGCAATAGACGCCACCAATACTTTTGCAAAACCGAATCTAGTCGCACCTAAAAACCTTGCGTTGAAGTCTGCAAATGGAAAACTTAAATTTACGATTGCGCCACAATCCGTAACCGTTATTTCAGTGAAAACACATTAATTGAACAGCCAACAACTATACACATCACAATCACTTTGGGATTTCGCCTTGGCATTTTATGCCCAGCCGAAGATCGCGGAGACCTGTGTGTATTTGCAAGATACTTACAACGTGAATGTCTGCTTGCTGATTGGTTTGCGTTGGATGGATGAGTCCGGCAAACATATGAATGACCTTCAGTTTGCCGAGTTACAATCGCATATCCAAGTGTGGACGCAACAAGTCGTTGAGCCATTGCGATCATTACGTCGCTTATTGAAACAGCCGGTAGCAGCTTATCCGCAAGATGAAACACAAGCGCAAATACGCACCGCAATTAAGCAAGCGGAACTCTTGGCAGAAAAGAAATTATTGCTAGAAATTGAAGCTTGGTCGCAACAGCTAGCTCAAACGCAAGATCCACCTATTACATCGAATCTTGAAGGTTATTTGTCTGCGTTAGCTGTGGGTCATGATGTTATTGAGTTGTTG
>CAZZEV010000132.1:0-8027 GCA_964653305.1 uncultured Cellvibrionaceae bacterium
TTCGGAAATGGCCCCTAAAGGTAGGAGCCAAATGGGTGCACGAGGAAAACTGGACCAGTGGCGACGGCACAAAGGGTTATACGAAACAGGATGTTGAAGTCACCGCTGTTGAAAAAATTTCCGTCCCGAGCGGTACATATTCTGCATACAAGATTGTGCATCGCGGAAACTTCAGAAATGCACGTGGCACTGGTTCCATGAATGATACCTATTGGTATGCACCAGAGGTGAAGGCCGATGTTAAGCACATTAATGAAAGCGGTGGTCAAACCTATACATCGGTGTTGGTTAAATATACCCATGGGGCTAATTGAGTTCGCATTGTTACTTTTAGTTTGTCTTTCTGACGCTTTAAGCGCTGGATAGGTGTCGATTTAATCCTATAGATCTTTGGGCAACCAATATATGAAAAGGGAGAAATGCTCGAATGGCTACTCAAGCAAAAAATACCGTTTGTCTTTGGTTTAATGGTGATGCTGAAGAAGCGGCGCACTTTTATGCCAAAACCTTTCCCAATTCATTTGTGAGTGCAGTGCATTTGGCCCCGGGGGATTATCCATCGGGCAAAAAAGGTGATGTGTTAACGGTTGAGTTTACCGTGTTGGGCATTCCCTGCCTCGGGCTCAATGGTGGGCCTATGTTTAAGCATACCGAGGCATTTTCATTTCAAGTTGCAACAGATGATCAAGCTGAAACGGATCGTTACTGGAATGCTATTGTCGGTAATGGTGGTGAGGAAAGTGAGTGCGGTTGGTGTAGAGATAAATGGGGTTTGTCGTGGCAGATTACACCGATCGCTCTTGTTAAGGCGATAACTCACCCTGATCCCGCAGCGGCCAAACGTGCCTTCGATGCGATGATGGAGATGAGGAAAATTGATATAGCTGCAATCGAAGCAGCCTGTCGTGGTTGAGGCCAATTGTAAGTAATCAAGCCAATTTTAATTAATCAGGGCACTTTAATTAAACAATATGGCAAAAGTAGTTTGCTTCATATTCTTCGGAGTTGTTATGAATCGTCTAGGTAATCTTTTGCCTTTTGTGTGTTGTGCAATCTTAGTTTCCTGTGCGCAAACGTCAGGCTCCGCGCATGCTGCCGCTAAAACGCCGCCAGTAAAACCTGTTTCAGAAAGTTCTACTGAAACTAAAAATACACATGCTCAAGCCGTACAAACCACACCGCTGGTGACAGAGGCTGAGTTTTCAGTGTGTGTTAATAGCTTTGCAGAGAAAGCTAAGTCTTCAGGCATTTCTGCCAACACAATAAATACTAGTTTGCGGAATGCTCGCCTCAATACGCGAGTGCTGGATTTAGACCGTCAACAGCCCGAGTTTTCTACCAGCTTTGCCGATTATTTTAATCGCCGTGTTACCGATCAGCGCATTCAACAAGGCCAAGCGTTGGTTATAAAACATCGCGAACTACTCGATCGCGTTGCAAAACAATATGGTGTGCCTGCGAATTATCTCTTGGCCTTCTGGGGTCTTGAAACAAACTTTGGCGGTAATTTTGGCAATATGTCTATCGTAAATTCGCTGGCCAGTTTGGCGTGCGATAAACGCCGCAGTACATTTTTTACCACTGAATTAATGGCGGCTTTGCGTATTCTGGATGAAGGTGCAATCGCGCCAGATAAAATGATAGGTTCTTGGGCAGGCGCAATGGGACATGTGCAATTTATGCCCTCGGCCTTTTTAAAATATGCGGTGGATTACGATGGCGACCATAAGCGAGACTTGTGGAATAGCACGC
Organism: uncultured Cellvibrionaceae bacterium; assembly: GCA_964653305.1. Taxonomy (GTDB): domain Bacteria; phylum Pseudomonadota; class Gammaproteobacteria; order Pseudomonadales; family Cellvibrionaceae; genus Cellvibrio. The sequence goes on from CAZZEV010000132.1 coordinate 1,753, forward strand.
CCGATGCCATGGCTTCTGCGGCAAAATTTTTACAGAGCCTAGGTTGGCAAGCAAGCAATGGCTGGGGTCGTGAAGTTAAATTGCAGAATGATTTTCCATTTCTTGAAGCGGGTTTAAAAAATACTAAATCACTTTTGGAATGGAGCAAGCTTGGCGTAAAAACTGCGGATAATAAACCGCTGCCGCAAACCGATGAACAAGCATCGTTATTGGTGCCTGCAGGCTATCAAGGTCCTGCATTTTTGGTGTATCAAAATTTCAATGTCATTATGCGCTGGAACCGTTCTGAATTTTATGCGCTTGCGGTTGGCCACCTTGCAGACCGAATTGCCGGTGCCGAAAAATTAATGCAACCGCCACCCACAGATGCGCTGCGCTTGCGTCGTGATCAAGTGATAGCCTTGCAAGAAATACTGAATCAAAAAGGTTTTAACGTCGGCACACCCGACGGCATCCTCGGCCCAGGTATGCGCCGTGCTATAGGTGAGTTTCAGCATCAACAGGGAATGATTGCAGATGGTTTTGTCAGTAAAGAAGTACTTGCGCTGCTTGGCGTGAATATTGAGTAGTTAATTTACTGCACAACCAAGGAAGATATTTTTCTTATAACGGTTTCATTGCGCGGGAGCCTAGCTGTTGTTATTTAAGTGTTGCCCAAAATTTAAATAACAACAGGAATGCAACTAACTCAACCCTTTGAACCCGGTTTGAAATTCAACCCAAAACCAAAACGATCATTCATCATTTCATGCGCCATTTTTTGGCGAGTCCCCTCAAAATATTCCACCACTTTCGTTATTTGCAAATTGCCGCCATTGTTTTCAATCATGGCGATGGCGCACATCAATGCGTTGGTGCCATTATCGAGCTTTACTTCTACGGGGGGTTGATTGGGCGTGGTGATGGTGACTATGCCGTTGGTGTGTGTCCAGTTGGCAACGCCTTCGTAAATAAACGTGAAAATAAGCAGGCGCTTGATTTGAGATAATTGATCGCCGTTGATAAAAATATTTTCGCCGTTCACATTGTTGCCGGAGCGATCATCGCTATCTAAATGCACGAAAGGTGGGTGATTAAAGCTGCCCCAACAATCGCCCAGTGCTTGCACAATGCCACGGCGGCCATCGGCCAATTCAAACATGCAACCTAAATCCAAATCGATTCCATTTGACCGTGGCTTGCCACCGGTGCCCATAATTTTGGTTAAAAAACTTGGGGCTGCTGGTGCGCTATTCGGTAACGCGGCTTGGTTCCAATTGAGGTTGACGACTATACGGCCAAAACCTTGATTGCCTTTTTTCTCCAGCGACACTTTGTCGCCGCGTTTGGCGAGGGTGACTTTAGAGAGAGATACTTTTTGCGGTTCTTGTACTGCAGGTTCTGGTGTGGGCGCGGGCGAGTTAGTCGGCGCAGCTTCCACTTCGGTGCCGCCAAAATGTTTAAGCAATGCCGATAAGCCACCGTTAAAACCTTGTCCGACTGCGCCGAAACGCCATTGATTATCGCGTTGGTAAATCTCGCCAACGATGATGGCTTTTTCATCTTGGAAATCGCTGCCGTTGAACGCAAACGTTGCATCACCAAAACGTAAATTGCTCGCGCCAATGGAGCGCATGCTGCCAGCGCCAGTAATAGACGCAGTAAACACAAGTTTTTGAATACTGCTGGGCAAACCTGCGAGATTAATTTTAAAGGTGGATTGGTCGGCTGCGATGGAAAGCGTGACTGCATCACCGGGGCAGGCGGTTTGGTTGAAGAACACCATGTAGCGGTCATCGGACAATTTATCGTTAGCATCCAAACCAAAACACGCGATATCAATTTCCATACCCGCAGCGGCGACTTGCAATACCAGCGGGAATGGCCCCGAGCAACCTATGTCAGCCAGTTTGGTTTTTTGTCCGCGAGCGAGTGTGGCCATGGTGAAATTCCTTGTGATTATTGGATAAATCTAGCGATTGATTTTGTGATATGTAGCTTCAGGTGCGCCGTGAAAAAGGCGTTAGGGTTAAGCCTTTAGTTCAATAAGATGTAGGCTCGGTATATCTCAATACTGATAATAATGAACCAGATAAAAATACTGATGCCTACAGCGCCCGCTGACACATCCTTAATTAATCCGATTTTTTCATTGTATTCAGGTTCTACAAAATCGCACAAGGCTTCAATAGCCGTATTGAACACCTCTGAAATGATAACCAGCCCTGTAGCAATTAATACCATTCCAAAGTCTAACCATTGCCTATAGTAAAAAAAGCCAGCCATTAAAATTGCCGATAAAACTATTTTGTATGCGACAGAAAAATCCATAATCACCGCTAAATAAATGCCTTTCAGAGCGACCGATATTTTTCTTGTTGGGTTAAATCCATGTGCGCCTGTATTTAGAAATTTATTTCTCATCAGTGGCTCCTAAATCATGGCGGCTTGGGTTCTGCAAAAGTTTCAGTATGATTCATTCGCTAAGAATAAGTAGGCTGCTTTAATCCGCTGTGATTATGCAGTTCATTCGCCTCGGCTTTTTTGCGAGTGCCGAACACGCGTGCTTGGGCGACTACGTGCAGCGCCCATGAGCGATGAGTTGCAACTTCACACATGGAATTGTGCATTTTGAATACGGCGGGGCTGTCTTTATCGATGATGCGCAACGCCATTTCAATATCTTTTTCGCACACGCGGTAATGCTTTTCGATGGATTCGATTTGCGTGGGGTGAATCGCGGTTTTGCCCACTAAACCGTGCGCTAAATCTTCGCTGACTTCTTGGTCGAGTAGCGCGGGGTTATCCAAATATTCAAACACCGGTGCGGTGAGCGAGAAACCGTAGGGGCGGAAAATCGTTACCAAGCGCGCGATGACCAAACCGAGCGGAGTGCGGTAGATCGTCATGTTGTCTGGGCGGCGAATGCCGAGCAGCGCGAGCAAATCATTGCCGCCAATTCGCAGTGCGAGAATGCGATCGCGCACATTGGGTTTGTCCAAGGTTTGGCGAAACATTTTCATTTCGGCTTCGTCGAATACGTCTGCGGTTTCCAAAGTGGGCATCAACAAATGGTTGGTGTTTTGCACTTGGCAAAAATAGCTTTCAAAGTTGTGGCGAGTGGCCTTAGGAATTACAAAACCCGTGAGCTTTTCGGCGCCCGGCATTTGCAAAATTTGCATCATCACCTGTTGATTGCGCACGCGCACAAAGCGTTCGGTGTCCGTTCGTTCAACCATGTTTAACAGCGTGTGAGCGAGGTTCTTTAGCGCGGCGCCAACATCCCGTGCTGAGACTGCGTCTTCGGTGCAAAAAATCACCGAGCGCAGGTGGCTCAGAACTGTTCCATTCGCAATTGCTTGCAAATCCTTATGGGTGGCTGGGACATAAAGTGACGCCCCGAGTACAGTGTTTCTAGCCATCTAATGCACTTCCTATAAGTGAAACAGCCTGATAAGGCAGGTTGGGTTGAATAATAATGGGTACAGATTTTTGTTCGGCGAGCACGCGCAAATGGGCGACATCAACCACGTTTGGGTCACGCAAAATTAGCAGGCGTGCCTTACGACGCAGCAAGACACGGGTGGCTTCGCCTATGCCGGGCTTGATGAAATTTACATTGTCGATATCGTAACCCACCATGGCCTGCGCTAAAAATGCGCTGGAAATGGCGGCGAGCTGGACTTTGTCAGCCGGTTTAGCAGAGGGCGTTTCGCCATCGGCGAGAGCTATAGCATCGGCGATAATCGCAGTGGCAAAGGCTTGCGATTGATCTTGCGCCGCAAATTCTTGGTAATAAACACAGCCGTGAAAATCAGTTGCGCCGATTTGATCGTTCAATACAGTGCGGCTTACTAAACCCGACACTGTGGCGTTGAGGATGCTAGACGGAATTAAATAATCCTCGCCCGATGCACTCACCGCCGCGCTGCCCGCCAAATCTGCCAATACCCATAAGCCGCCGCTAATATTGACTTGCTTGCGCTGGTTATAGTTGGCGATGGAGACTTCGAGCACACCGGAGATCACGCCTTTACCCGTCCAACCATCCACAAACACGATGGATTCTGGCGCGTGACCTTGTTGCAAAATATGGTCGAGCGCGTTTTCGTCAATACCTCGGTCGCGGATGATCGAGAGCGAGTAATGCGTGACCTTGCGCTTAAACACTTGCTCCAAAATATGCTTGAGAATGACGCCTACGGGCGTTCCTGCGCGCAGGAGTGAGGCGAGCACGATCTCACCGCTTTGCTGTTGATTAATCAGGCTGGCGAGGGTTAAGCAATCACGCGCCATACGCTGGCGATTCGCCGCGAAAGCCTGTTCATACACCTGAAGATACTGGGGTGAGGGCAGGGATTCGGGCGAGAGCATTTCGCTGTAATGGCGCTGGCCGGATTGAATCAGTTGCTCTTTATCGGCCACTGAAAAAAACGGCTGCTCGGGTAATATTTTCAGCAGGAAGGTCACATCTTCAGGTGCATAGCTACCGTGAAAATGTCCAGCTTGACTTACAAGCGCATTCATAGCGACTCCACCGTGTGCGCCGCGAGTTGTGTGCCTTTAGGGATAATCGTGTAGTCGCAGCTCGCCATAAAGCGGGCATCTGAGGTGCTATCGCCCATGCCGAAGGTGAGAATTTCACCGTGTTCGGCTTCTAGCTGTTCGCGCACATAGGCGACCGCGCGGGCTTTGTTAAGCGTATTGGGCAGAATGGCGAGGTTGTTGGCGTTGCGATGTACGTTGAAGTCTTTGCCCCCGCCTGCATCAAGAGTCGCAAGCCAAGGCAAAACCACGTCGCGCTCGATTTGCTCAAGGTGACTCGCCTGCTTGTCAGGGTCTTTTACCAATGTATAAAACGGCGTGGCGCAGTCCTCCACTACGCGGGCGCGGGCTTTTAAACCTTCTGCCACGGCGTATTCATCCATCAATAGTTTGATGGCGTTAAGGCCATCCACTGCTTGCGCCATATCGCTGCGAATTATTTCTGCCCAAGCTTCATCCACCGAGCCATCGGGTTTCAACACTATGCCGCCGAAATCGATAATCGTGTAGCTGCTAAAGGGTAGATCTACCCGGCTCATGGCGTCGTGGTTGCGCGCGGTAGTGGGGATCAACGTCATATCGCGGCTGAACATGGCAAACAACGCGCGTTGTTTTGCGGTGGTATAGGAAATCGGGTCGCCGCATTTTAAGTAGGCAACTGGCTCCAAATCGTTGGCATTGGGTACCTTGATGGGCGTTTGAAACAGCGTGTCATCAAGGTCAACAAACAAAAACGTCTTCAATGCGGGTCTCACTTAAAAAATGGAGTAAATGTGCGCCGCCTAAAGCTTGCGCAGTTAACTGTAGAGCTTCATTCATTGGCGTTTCGTGACAGATAAATACGTGATCGTACTGGCCTGGTGTGACGTTATAGAGGAAGTTGGCGACGCCTTCACCGTAGTTGTCGGGGAAGTTCAGTGTGTGGCTAACCGCTCCCCAAGGCAGAATCGGCGAACGGGTGGTGGATTGCACCATTACCTTCAGGCCCCACGCTTCTAATCCGCGCCCCAGCAAAAACGCCATGTGCATAAACTCGCCGGTGCCCAGTACCAGTACCGATTCATCGGGTTTGATCTTGGCCATCAAGCGCTCGGCCAAGGCGGTGGGTATAGGCAGTTTATCGCTCAAGCCCATTCGCCCAAATTTATCGCTCGCGCCGCGCTCGGCGTGCGCCTCAAACAATTGTGCTGTGGCGGGCGGGTGTTGGTATTCCTTTGGTGTAAATTCGTAGCTACCGCTCAGGCTTGCGCCTAAGGTGGTTTTAATCCCAAAGCGCGCTGAGAGCTCTTCGTCAGAACTATCGCCCATAAAGTTGGTAATCACCGCTAAGTGCAGGTGTTCCAGCGCTGGGCTTAGGTTGCGGCATACATTGGTCAAATTCACAAAGGTATTGCCGGTGCTGGCTTCGTCATCTACCAAGATCAGTGAGCGCGCCTTGGCAAAAATCTCGCGGAAGCTTTCATCCACCGGCATATGTAAGAATTGTTGCGGCGCGTGGCTGTGAGCTTCGGCAAACTCAATCAGCGGCGCATTGGCCACGTGGTAGCGCGAACTGTGCAGAAACAGCGCTTCTGAATCTGGCTTGGCCGTTTTATAGGCTTCAAATACGCCTTGCCCCAAACCTATGGCAGTTTCGGCCATGGCGATAAACACCACGGGTTCGGGCAAGCCGGCAGGTATGCGCGCCGCTAAATCTTCATGCATGGCTAGCATGGTGCTAGGTGTAACAGGCCAGTGTTTGCCTAGCACCT
>CAZZEV010000133.1:0-7923 GCA_964653305.1 uncultured Cellvibrionaceae bacterium
AATGAAAAGTTTGAAATGAGATATTTTAAATACATTGAGGGTTTGTTGAATTAGCTGTTAAATAATGGGGTGGATGTTTATTCGGTTTTCTTAAGAGAAATTTAGATGTATTGAATTTTCTCCAGAAGCTAAAACCACCACTCTGGCATTAACCTTTTAATTTGTGGCTGCTCAAATCGTTGATCGAGCAACCACAAATATCCCTCATCGGATGTTTTACAAGTCACACGCCCTGCGGCTTGTATTACTTTTTTGATGCCGGGGTAGGTGTAGGTAAAATCATAGTCATCATCAAATTTTTCTTGCAAAACGCTGCTCACGTGTTTGTTGCTGAGATTCAATTGCGGTGTTCCTAGCCTGCCGATAAACGCGTGCTTAAGTTCATTGCTGGCTAAGTCAATTCCCTCGCTAGATTTGTAAATTTGTTCGAGTCCTAGATCGAAACTAGGTGGATCTAGTGATAGCATGAGGTCACCGTCAGGTTTGTGCCCAAAGCGGCTGTCCAGTAATAGATACTTTTTCTAAGTAGAACTTAAAAGCGGACACTCGACTGGTGAATTTCTGAGGAGATTCTAGTTAATGTGTTGCTACGAGGTCGAAGTTGAATTTTTAATGCTGCAACATGAAGTAAAAGCCTTGAAGAAGGTGTCGTCTATTCTTTTGCGATCTTCATCAGTGTCAAGTTTCATGCTTCAGTGCTTTTTTGGACTTCATGCGTATATTGAAGCGTAATTCACTGCATCTACAACAGATGCTAAGTGGGAGCTTGCTGTATTGGTGCCAGTCACTCAACGTTATCGATTATAACAATGAACATTTCCAGCTCTCGCTGGAAATGTTCATGTTGGTCAATAGCTTATTTGGCCAATGTAATGATGAAAATTTTTTGTTTAGAATAATTTTCACTTTGTCTTGTTGCTATGCTCTACGTCAGGCTGTGCCTTAATCGGCACCGTGAGGCTGTCGCGCGCCATATCAACGATTGGTAAAACGGCTTTTTCATTTTCCAAGGCCCAAGCAGTATATTTTTTATTGAGTTTTCGGTATTTCACCGACGAAGATATTTGTAGTGGAGATACCGCCCAAGAGGGTACTGTAAATTGGTAGCTTGCAATGTCTGCACCTCCAGGAGGAATTGCATTTCTGAAGCGGTCACCGATCATGTTAAAAAGGTCATGTCGCCAAACATCTTTACCTTTTCTATCGACAGGCATCGAACGATAAAAGTATGCATTAGGATCAACCTCATCATTATTTTTTATCAAACCACTATCAAACACTCTTTGACCGCGAGCATCAGTTACAACTATTTCAATCCAAGCTTCGTTGATATCAATAGTCCCGCCTGGAAAATTATGACCAACGCCAACATTGCTGACCGTAACATTTAATTTTGCAAGTTCGTTGAGATAAAAATAATACGGAGCAGTGACTTGATCCCGCTCTTGCTTTTCTAAGGGCGTATAGTTTTGTGTTGCGGATTCTCGATTAGGTTTGTCGATAGTTATACGTACTTTATTTGTTTGTAGAAAACGGATGGTTTCTTCAAGTTGTGTTGGGCTATCACTGAGCATAGCTGTAAGAGTATTCGCACCTACAAAGCGATGAGATTTGACTAAACCATTTACATCTGAAGATGGATCATTCAAAGGTATTTTCGGCATGTGACATTGCTGGCAATTGACTGGTTCAGCAATATTAAAACGAGGGTTTTGCCCGGAAAACGGTCCATTTAACCAAGCGCTGTAGTCATCCTGCATTTTTACCCATCCCCAACTATTCATATCTTTGTCCATAAATTGGGCGTGGCAGGTGGCGCAAAACTCTGACTTTGCAGTGAAGTCTCTGCCCATATCTTTTTTGTGTTGATTTGGAGATATGCGGATTGAATGTCTGTTTAGTGCTCGCAACAACGAATTGCTTGTGCCCTCGAATAAATAAGGTTCCGGTGGCCCAAACATATAGCTAGCATTCCCCTTTAGATGCTCTAGTTTTTGAATGCCGTGACAAGAAAGACAATTTACGCCCTCTCTATTTGCATCGGTACCGGGCTTCCCTCCGTGAAATCCGCCAGGGCTGAGTGATCCTGTTAACAATGCAATGGGGGCATGACATCCCTCACAGTAACGCGTAGCGGCTATCCCCTTTTTTGTTGCCAACAGATTAATGTTGCGAACATATGTTGGATCGGATGCTGCTTTTTTATGAGTGGAATCGTTCCATTGATCGGCAACATCTTTATGGCATACAGCACATTCTGCGGAAGTAGCAATCTCCCGAATGTCTATAAAGGTTTGATGATAGGTTTCTGTTTCGCTTGGGCGGAACGGATGAGGGCCGTAGCTATATTCATATTTTCCAGCTATTGGCTGCGTGGTGTAATTGGGGTTAAACAGCAGGGATGACAGATAGCAAACACCTAGAACAATCCATGTGCCTGCAAAGACGATTGCAAAATTGCGTCTGGTCCGCTTATCCAAACTTGGAAATAAATCATTACTTTTCTGCTTTTTCCCAACCACCCAAAAGTAAGCCAATAAGTGCGCTATTAATAAAAGTGCTGCGATATAACTCAATACGATGTGGCTGAGGTGCAACGATACGTCTGATTCAGTACGCCCACGCCACAGCATTGTGGCGCCAGAGTATAATGATCCCAATAGAATGAACCAAGAGAAAAATCCTAGTATTAGGGTAATGGGGCGCCTAAAACCTATGGTGCGACGGAAATGGATAATACCAAAGCTAATTATTGAGAAAGAAAAAAAGACTCCGGCAATGCCATGAAAAATACTGACCCAAAGTGAAAGCTGAGAATGGGCTGATACAGTCCAAGTCCATGTACCTGAAATAATCAAAAAACAAAGACTGCTCCAAAGGATAATATTAATATGTTTTTCGATATCGAGAAGCCGATCCAGTTTTGACATCTATTTTTTCTCCTGATTGTATTTTGCTAAAATCCCTTGGATATGAAATTGAGTACTTTCGGGTAATTTCTGAGCTGCAAGCTGATTCAACCAAGGTGCTAACGCCACTGTAGAGATTTCAATGTCTATCGCATTCAAAGCATCTAATTGCTCTTGTGGATCTAATCGTATAAAAAATTCATTGATAAATGAAAGGGCACTTGGATCTAAAGAAAAATTAACTAGTATTTTAAGTTTGTCGCTTGCTAATACTCGGTTGTCAGAAAATAATTGATTTCTTGCAAGTGCAAATGTTTGATTATTCTCTAATGCATTACTTAATAAGTAAGTTGTTTCATATAGCCCACCATTTATCATCAACTTCAAAGTATTCGCCATCTCTTGAGGTGAGCTTTTTTCAAACTTTGAGAGATATTGACAGGGGCTGTCTTTTTTTACGCTAGCTGAATATTCTTTACAAAAACTTTTAAATGCAGATGCGTCATCTGCAATAATTTTTTTGATTATCGGATTCGATAGGTCGTTGAATACAATTGCCTTGCTGGCGTTGTCTAGTTTCCAAAAAAGTCTTGCTATTCTTTCTGGGGCTGATATCAGTGTCGTGAGCAATGTAAATTCTTCGTGTGTAAGCTTCCCACTATTTGAATGTTGTAATTTATCTAATCTGGACTGCTTTTCATCGATTTGATCCTCATAGAGGGTAAAAAGTTCTTCTGCGGATAGATTTTCTAAGAATTGATAGGCCGGAGCTATTTTCTTATCAGTTATTTTTCTGCTTAACCTATTTGCTGTCACGCCATCATCAAACTGTCGTAGCGTGAGAATGAGCGTCGCATTAAAAAGGCTATTGTTAGTTAATATTTTATCTTCCGATTTTTCGTCAATTGGAGAATTTAATCGTATTAGCGCCACTAGTGCCTGCGCTCTTACGATGGGAGAAGTGTGATTGAAAACTACTTCTTGTAATGCGGGTATCGCTGGGGTTTGACGCAACATGCCCAGCGCACGGGCGGCGCCACTCGCGGCCAAGTCATTGTTGGAGCTTAATTGGATTAGTAGTGGATGCAAAGCTCTGAATGATTCACTTTCACTCAAGGCATTGATTGCACATACACGTATTTTATCGTCAGGGGATTTCAGTAGCTGCACTAATGGATTTACTCCCCAATTTTTTCTTTCAATGACCGCCTCATTCTTCCAATAAAAATATTCAAACGTGCGGCTTGCAGCGCAACTAATTGCTGTCTCTTTCGAATCTAGAAGGTTGATTAACGTAGGTACGCTTTCTTCGGTTTCTAGTTTTCTGAGGGTGTCTATTGCCGGAACCGCAACATCAACATCAGCATCTTGTGCCCAAGCATCGACTAGAGGAAAAAAAGCGTGATTGCCAGAGTCATTTACAGCTTGAATAATTGATAGCTTGTCTAATTCTGCTGCATTTATCAATTGAGCGGTGAGCGATTTTGCTCTGTCGTTATAGGTATTGTTACGTATAAGCGCTATTAACTCCTCTCTATTTGTTAGGTTGTTATTGTTATTTGATGCATCGGCTTTTTGTATGATGCTAACCGCTTTTTTGTTGAGATCTATCAAATAGTAGCGATTGGTTTCATTTAGAGTAGCGTCGAACGTAATGCTTTTAGCTTTTACGGTAATTGCAGGATTGGTAGTGTTACCTTGTTTCAGAGCCAGCCCGGGAGCTGATTGAGACATAAAATGTCTTTGCGGATTAAATGCATTTTCAAACACCTTTTTGTTGAAGGTGATATTAGCCTTTTCGCACAGGAAGCTCGGTGTACATTTAAATCCAATCCAGTTTGCTTTGTTTGGAATTTTGTTCACTAAAAGACTGGCATAGTCATTATTATTGTTGATAACAATATCCAGCGCACCATCATTATTAAAATCAAGATATGCAGCCCCACGTGAGGATAGTACACGCTCATTCGGCAACACCAACTTGTCAAATCTATGGTCTGTTTTATTTGCTATTAGTAAGCTATTTGCTTGGCCAACAGTAGTCATCTCTGTGTCAGGGTGAGGTGTGAGTGATCCATTTGTTAGAAAAATATCGTCATTGTCATCGTGATTAAAGTCGGCAACGAGAACTGCCCAGCTATTTAAGTAGAGACTACTCTCGCTATTAATACCGTAGTCCCAGCTTTTGTCATTGGATTCATGATCGCCAAGTTCGAGCGCATACACGCCACCTTTAGTGGCATCACTTGCAATCAATAAATGTTTTTGGGTGGCGTCAGCAGAGGTGTTCTTTGGAGATTGAATTTGTGCTGCATCTCGAGCATTGAGTACGATTTTCTGTAGTGTTTTATTTTTCTCAGGTAAGTACACGACTTGACTGGTAGAGCCTTTATCATTAAGCGCTAAAACAGCGCCTTCTTCGTAAAATCCGAGCGTTCTCCCGTGTCTATTGGCAGAGGTTAAGGTTGTATTCTGTACAAAATTGAAGGTTCCGTTGTTTATGTACAATGTATCTGGTTGAGCGTCATAAAGAGCGGAGTCGAAATTAATACTCTGTTGTGTTTGATAGCCTGCATTCAGCTCCAAGATATTTTGATCTTGACTTACGGTGACATAATTACCGAATAAAATATCGTTCAAACCATCGTTGTTAAAATCTTTAATTAAAATGCTGGTTGAGAAAAAACTTGAATCGTCGGTAAAAGCGCTGGTTTGTTTGCTAAATTTTCCATCGCCAAGGTTTTGGTAGACACTGTTACCCCCTTTGTTAGCGACAACTAAGTCAGTAAGCCCATCATTATTCAGGTCTGTCGCTGCGCAGGCTAGGCCAAACTCAACCTCTTTTATCCCACTTTGCTCGGTAATATCCGCAAAGAACTCGCCATTCTTATTAACGTAAAGACGATTCGCTTGAGGGGTGTACCACCAGTTTTCACGACCAAAGTGACGCCGATTGCCAGAGCCCGTCACAAAAAAAAGGTCATCCCATCCATCATTATTAAAATCAATAACACATACGCCCGAGCCAAGAGTATCTTCGAAACTGGAAAGTGTTGTTTTCTTTTGGGCGTGCCTATGCGTAATTCCGCGAATAAAGGTTTCATCCGCAAAGCTTGGGGTCAAATGGTTATGCTGATCAGTGGAGTATCCTGAAAACAGTAGTGGCCTGTCCTTTACATTTGGTATTTCGCTGATGGGCGCTGCTGCACCCAGTAGCCTAATGAAGAGTAACGTTAACAAAAATAATACGCTGCTCCCTGCAATGGCAAAAATAAAGTTGCGTCCTATCATGGGTGTCCTCTAAGCATTCCAAAAGTATACTGGCGACTAGTCATATAAAGACAGGTGATCGTTAATAAATATATTTCTTTTGATCCCGACTGTATTGGACTGCAATTTGCCTATATGATGTTTATATATTATTTTTGCAATATAACTTAATCATCGTTATAAACTCAAATATTGAGGGCACTAGCTCACTAGATTGATTTGTACTCAATATTATTTTGAGATATCATTGTTAACTAGACGAATGTGTGGCCGACTATACGTAGAAGAAATATATAATAATGTTTGATTTATCAGCTTTTAATTAGACGAGATCGCTCACTGAAAACCATATAAAATCTAGGCGATACCGCAGTTCCCCTATAACTGTCATTAATTGACGCCGTATTTTCGATACCTATTTCGCTCGGATGCAAATGGATATGATGATTGTGATTCCCGCTTGTTTACGTTTTCATTTTTTCCGCAGGCCAAGTAATAAATCTCTCACATGTCCGCTTGTAGCAATTATGCTCGCATGCGTTTTGCCATTCTCAGCGGCTTATGCTGCGCTCCCCATGTGTAGTGATTTGTTTCCTTCAACCGTCCAAAGTTATCAAGCGACAGGAAAAATAAATTTCGGGTACAACGCCCAAATTCTCAACCTGAGTAACAGTGGCCTTCCGGTAAAAACTATCACCCAAAACTCAGGCTCAAATTTAAAAAGTTGTGGAAGCGCTGCATGCGTGGCTTTGGGTACTTATGCACAAAGCGTGAGTTTGATCTATCCAGAAATCGGCACGACTAAAGCACTGAGAGTTGGCTATAAAGGCGTGGGCAATTTAACTAACGATGCCGACTATGGTTCTGTCGTTGTAGAGACAGAAGGTAAGTTAACACTCGCGCAGTCTGCCACCCCGTATAAAATCAAAAAACTTGAATTAGGTTATGCCTCGGAGTTAACGCTTCCGGCGGGTGACTTTTTTATTGAAAATATGTCGTTAAACAGCAATGTCGTGATTCGTTTATCCGGTACCGGTACAACGCGTTTGTTTGTGAAAGCGGATCTTACCTTTCCTTGGCAGGCCATGATTAATATGGTCAGCACCACCGTGGCAGGTGATAGCGGCAAGTTATTTATCTACGGCGAAGGCAACATCACTTTAGCGACTCAGGCACGAGTGGCAGCTATAGTGGTTACTAAAAAGCAGCTAGGACTTGGCCAGTCATTTCTCTATGGCATCGCTAACTTTGCCAATGCAAACCTGGAAGCCGATAGCCGAATTTTCGCTCAAAACAGCCTTGCCACAGCAGATTTGCCCTCAGTGTGTAGCATTAAGCTGCCGGACTCAGACGGGGATGGTATTAGTGACGCGGTAGATACTTGCCCCAATACGGCTGCGAATGATCCGGTTGATGTAAAGGGCTGCCCTTTATTATCAAGTGACAGATTGGGCGTTGTCATCACAGAACCTAAATCCTTACTCACAATCGGTCATTCGCCGGTAACGGTTAAAGGCAGAATCAATAGGCCAAATGCTATTTTAGTGATTAATGGCAACCGTGTTCCCCACAGCAACGGTGCGTTTAGTGCTCAAGTTACCGTACAAGAGGGTTACAACACTATCATTGCAAGCGCTACTGAAGGCACATCAGAGCAAGTCACCGATTCTGTTGCCATCTCCCTCGATCTAACGCCCCCTTATGTCACGATTGATTCGCATACCGATGGTCAAAAAGTCAGCAC
>CAZZEV010000134.1:0-7864 GCA_964653305.1 uncultured Cellvibrionaceae bacterium
CGGTTGATTGCCCAGAATCGCTCATGGCCGGTTTGGATATTTACATGGTGCCAGAGCCAAACTGGAAAGAGCTTTACAACAATTTAGTGGCACAAGCGAAATCCGGTGAAGTCACGGCTGAACGTTTGGACGATGCTGTTCGCCGTATTTTGCGTGTAAAAATTCGCGCCGGTTTATTTGAAAAAGGTGCGCCATCTACTCGCCCATTAGCGGGCAAAAAAGAATTGCTGGGTGCGCCCGAGCATCGCGCCGTTGCACGCCAAGCAGTGCGTGAATCTTTGGTGTTGTTGAAAAACAAAAACAACCTTTTACCGCTCGCGCCAAAACAAAAAGTGTTAGTGGCCGGCGATGGTGCAGACAATATTGGTAAGCAATCCGGTGGTTGGTCAGTCACTTGGCAAGGCACAGGTAATGTGAATTCAGACTTCCCCGGTGCAACCTCAATATATGCCGGTATTAACCAAGCCGTAAGCGCTGCTGGCGGCAAAGCAACTTTAAGTGTGGATGGTTCTTTTAAAGAAAAACCCCAAGTAGCCATTGGTGTGGTCGGTGAAGGCCCTTACGCAGAAATGCAGGGTGATGTGGGCAGCATGGCCTACAAACCGCGCTCCACTGCTGATTGGGATCTAATGAAAAAATTGCGTAGCCAAGGCATTCCTGTTGTGTCTTTATTTATCACGGGTCGCCCACTCTGGGTGAACCGCGAAATCAATGCGTCTGATGCTTTTGTGTCTATTTGGCTGCCAGGTACTGAAGGCGCTGGTGTTGCGGATGTTATCTTCAAAAAAGCCGATGGCAGTGTGAATTTCGATATGAAAGGTCGCCTGAGTTTCTCTTGGCCAAAATTGCCCGATCAAACTCTGCTTAATCGTGGCGACAAAAATTATGACCCGCTATTTGCTTATGGTTATGGGTTGAGTTATGCCGACAAAAATACCTTAGGTGATGATCTTTCAGAAGAAGGGCCAAAAGCCGCTGAAGCTTTGGATGTAATGGAGATTTTCAATCGTCGCCCCATGGACCCTTGGCAGTTAGAAATTATCGGCTTCCAAAATGATGTTGTGCCCATGAATAGCAACACCGTGAAGGCTTCATCGTTGACGATCCAAGCGGTTGACCGTGAAGTGCAAGAAGATGCGCGCCGGGTGCAGTGGAACGGGACTGGCAGCGGCCAAGTGGCGCTATCGGTTGGGAATCGTCAAGACTTTATCAACTATGTAAAAAGCGATTCTGCTTTAGTGTTTGATATCAAAGTCGATGCTGCCCCAAGCGATGTCACCTTCTTGCGTTTAGGTTGCGGCTCTTATTGCGCGTCGGATATCGACCTAACAGCTCCGCTGAAAGGCTTTGTGGGTAAAGGCTGGCAAACGGTAACTGTACCGCTGAGTTGCTACCCAAATGCGGGTGCTAACTTCGGTATTGACCAGCCGCCAAGCGAGTATTGGACGCAAGTTCTGCAACCCTTCTCGTTGATTACCAAAGGCACTTTGGATATTACTTTCGCCAAAGTGAGTTTGGTGAAAGGTGCAGGTAAAGGCGCAACTTGCCCAAAGTAAGTTTTAACTGAAGCCAGTTCGCAGTAATCAAAATCCCTGTCGGTGAAAATCGGCGGGGATTTTTTTTGCCGCAGAAGCAATGCAGATAGTTTTCAGAGTGTTTAAATATGTAATATATATCGTAATAGTCGGGTTATTGATTAAAAATAGGCTCTTGCGCCAAGTCCTAATGTTCATCACAGAGGAAAAATAATGAAAAAGTACGCCTTCCTATCGGCAAGTCTACTCTTAGCTGTCGCAGCTCAGGCCGATACCTACAGCCTAAAATCCCCCAATTCACGGTTACAAGTTGACCTCACTAATAATGGGAATGGCTTGAGCTATGCCGTGAGTTTGGATGGTAAACAGTTCATCAGCCCATCTTCGCTGGGCTTGATTATTAACAGCTTGCCCATTGGCAAAAACGAAATGCAGTTTGTTGGCAAAGAAGACGCCAGCGTTAAAGAGAGCTTTGAGCTGGTTGCGGGTAGAACCAAAACGGTTGCCGATCACTACAACACTTACACACTCAAGTTCGCGGCCAAAGATGCACGAAAACTGAATTTGAATGTTGTGGTTCGTGCTTACGATGAAGGTGTCGCTATTCGATATCAACTGCCAAACCAATCGGGTCTAGATCAATTCACCATTCAGAACGAGCTAACGCGTTTTATTTTTGCAAATGATTACAACTGCTTCGGTTTCAATCAGGGCAAATTTGTACACAGTCATGAGGGTGAGTTTGATGCGGTTAAATCATCTTTAATTCGTGAACATAACCTTTACGATAACCCGCTTGTTTGTAAAACCGGCGTTGATCAAACGACTTTCGCGCTTGCAGAATCTAACGTGCGCGATTACTCGGGCGCTTGGTTCACCGGAACGGGTAGTGGGGAGAATGGTGTTGAAATTCGTTTGACTCATAGCGTTGATAATCGTCCTGATGGTTCTAACTATGCGTCTGTAAGAGCGAAAATGCCTGCCAAAGGATTTAACACCCCGTGGCGTGTGATTATGGTGGGGGATACTCCTGGGAAGCTCACGGAGTCATCGCTAATCGCTATGTTGGGCGAGCCAACCCAAATTAAAGATACAAGCTGGATCAAGCCCGGCAAAACTGCTTGGGATTGGTGGAATGACAGCCAAGTAACGTTCCCTAAAGGTGCCACCGCCACCAAGCCGGGTATGAACACCGACACTTACAAAGCCTATATCGATTTCGCCGCGACTCTGGGCTTGGAATACATTTTGATCGATGAAGGTTGGCACCAAGGTTCTACCACCACCAGCAAGCCGGGTTCTGATTTGCTTAAACCTGTACCGGCTATGGATATGCCTGCCATTCTTAAATATGCCAAAGATAAAAAAGTTGGCGTTTGGGTTTGGCTGCAGTGGAAACAGTTGGATTGGCAAATGGAAGAGGCCTTGGCCGCCTATGAGAAATGGGGTATCAAAGGTATCAAAGTCGATTTTATGGATCGCTCTGATCAGGAAATGGTGGATTACTACCACAAGCTCCTAACCTTGACCGCCAAGCACCACATTATGGTAGATCTGCACGGCGCCTACCCGCCGAATGGTCTGGTAAGAACCTATCCACATTATCTAACACAAGAAGGTGTGTTGGGCGCTGAGTACAACAAATGGAGTAGTCGTGTAACGGCAACTCATAACGTGACCTTGCCTTTTACTCGCATGATTCTCGGTCCTATCGACTACACCCCCGGTGGTTTCCGTCACAGCGCTCAAGACGAATTCCCTAAACTTCGTCGTAACACCTTGCCCTACGTGAAAACTACGCGCGGCCATGCCGTTGCCATGTACGTGGTTTACGATAGCCCCTTCCAAATGCTGGCCGATTCACCTATCAGTTATTCAAAAACCGAAGGCGCATGGCCAAAACCACAAAGCGAGTGGGAAGATGGTTTAGAGTTTATTAAAGATGTGCCTGTCACATGGGATGAAACCCGAATCCTGCAAGGCGACATCGGCCAATACATTGTTTCTGCTCGTCGCAAAGGTAAGGACTGGTATATAGGTGCGATGACCAATGAATCTGGCCGTACCCTGACGATTCCGCTTAGCTTCTTGAGCAAAGGTAATTACAAAGCGCAGGTTTGGCAGGATGGAAAAACCTTTTCTACCTTGAACAAAACTGAAGCTAAGCAAACGAGTGAAGATACTTTAACGCTTACCTTGGCGCCATCGGGTGGTGCAGTTGTCGTATTGAAGAAGTAAGTTCATGGCATAAAAAAACGCCGCAACATGTCATTGTTGCGGCGTTTTTTATGAACACATAACGTCTTAAACAGGCTTTAATTCTGGTGTGTTGTGAATCAACCACGCCGCTGAACCAACCAGTGCAGCCTTATCATTCACAATCACTTTAATTGAAATATCGCTAACGTAGCCTCTCATTGGGCCTTTATTTTTATAGCGTTCCTCAAAGTGTGTTTCAGGAATAATGCCCATCAGCTTTGGTGTAATTCCGCCGCCAATTACAACACCGCCGCGCGCGCCAGTGGAAACTGCTTTATCGCCTGCTACCGCACCTAGGGTGTTGCAGAAGGTAATTACCGCTTCACGACAAATAGGGTCTTCGTTCGCTAAACCTTTGGTACTTACATCGGCTGGGCTGTAGTTTTGTGCATCCACACCGGCGATATGCGCTAAAGCACGATACAAAACTTGCGTGGCCGCCTTCGGTGGGGATAATTTTCCAGCTGCCATTTTCAGGTACTAATATCGCCATACCAAAACCTGTGCCGGGGCCCATAACCACAATCGGCGCATCTGGGTTTGAATCGGCTGCATAAAGTACTTTGGTTTCTTGTTCAGCCAAGAAAGGTACTGCATAGGCAAAGGCCGCGAAATCATTAATGACGTGCAGCGTTTTCATACCGAGTTGATCGCGCAATTCAGTAACTACAAACTTCCAATGTAGGTTGGTCAGTTGCGCAGTACCGTCTTTGTCGATTGGGCCGGCTATCGCTAAACAAGCGTATTCGGGCATATCAATTTTAAATTCTGCACAGCAGGCTTTAATCATGGTGCCCATATCTGGGTAATCAGCGCAGCGCAGGGTAACTTGCTGGCTGGCGATGTAATTGGGTTTGCCGGTTTTGGGAGCCTGTTCGACTAAGCCAAAGCGAGCGTTGGTGCCGCCTATATCTGCAACCAATAATAAGCTCATGCGTCAGTCCTCATATCGTTTTTGTAGGAGCGTTGGGGGAGTAATGTAAAGGAATGAAAAGTTATCGCGGCGGTGGAGACGTGCCTTATAAAACCAAGTCATCATTCAGTTGTGATTATGCCGTATTTCTCGGCGCTTGGAAGCCTATGGTTTATTGACAGCGCTGTCAATAAACGGTACTTTAGCTCTATTAGGGTAAAGTCTTCCATAATTTATAAAAACTTACTTACTTTAATTCTCTGACAAATTAATATTTATTGATAAAAAAATATTTAAGAGTGATAAATAACCTTATCGCTTCGAGGTTCATTGGCTATATCCATAGTACAATGACGGCTACAATTGGCATTCTAATCATCTTTCTGTTGTTCAAAATCATCTTGGAGGTTAACCAACGTGCAGTGGCCCACACTCACCCTCGCAGTAAAAAAAGATCCAGCCATCGAGCAAAAAATTGATGAGCTAATAGCGCGCATGAGCGTGGAAGAGAAAGTTGGGCAAATGGTTCAGCCTGAAATTCGCCATTTAACAGCCCAAGATGTTAAGGATTACCACATAGGTTCTGTGCTCAATGGCGGCGGTTCAGTGCCCAATGGCAACCGCTATTCCAAGGCCGCCGATTGGCTGGCTATTGCCGATGCTTATTACCAAGCGTCTATGGATGAAAGCGATGGCAAAGTCGCAATTCCCATTATGTGGGGAACAGATGCCGTTCACGGTGTAGGCAATATAGTAGGCGCGACACTTTTCCCACATAACATCGCGTTGGGCGCAACCAATAACCCAGATTTGATCGAACGCATTGGCGAAATCACCGCGACTGAAATTGCAGTCACAGGTTTGGATTGGGATTTCTCGCCCACAGTTGCTGTTGCTCGCGATGACCGTTGGGGTCGCACCTATGAATCCTATTCTGAACACCCAGAGCTGGTGCGCCGCTATGCCGGCAGAATGGTTGAGGGCTTACAGGGCATTGCAAACACCTCTGAATTTCTCGCAAAAACGCGGGTTATCTCTACTGCCAAACACTTTATTGCCGATGGCGGCACCTTAAATGGTATCGATCGCGGTAACAGCTTGGTGAGTGAAGAAGAGCTGCGCGATATTCACGCGGCTGGTTACTTCAGTGCAATTGAAGCCGGTGTGCAATCGGTAATGGCATCTTTTAACAGCTGGCATGGCGAGCATATGCACGGCCACAAATATTTGTTGACCGATGTACTCAAAGAAAAATTAGGTTTTGATGGTTTGGTGGTTGGCGACTGGAATGGCCATGGTTTTGTGGCAGGTAGTACCGTATTAAATTGTCCCGCTGCGATTAATGCCGGCTTAGATATTTTTATGGTGCCAGACCCAGAATGGAAAACGCTGTTTAACAATACTGTCGAGCAAATTAAATCGGGCGTGATTTCTACCGAGCGTGCCGACGATGCTGTGCGCCGTGTGTTGCGCGTAAAACTGCGTGCAGATTTGTGGAATAAAGGCCTTCCGTCAACTCGCCCGTTATCGGGTAAAGATGAATTGTTGGGCGCGGCGGCACACCGTGAAGTCGCTCGCCAAGCAGTGCGCGAATCTATTGTGTTATTAAAAAATAAAAACAATCTTCTCCCTTTATCGCCTTCAGCCAATATTTTGGTGGCGGGTGATGGTGCTGACAATATCAGTAAGCAAACTGGTGGTTGGTCGGTTAACTGGCAGGGTACTGGCAACACCATGGAAGATTTCCCCGGTGCCACGACCTTATGGATGGGTATTGAAGCCGCTGTTAAAGCCGCAGGCGGTAAAGCGACACTCAATGCTGAAGGCAATTATGAACAAAAACCCGACGTCGCGATTGTGATTTTCGGTGAAGACCCCTACGCCGAAATGCAGGGCGATGTACAAAACGTATTGTTGAAATCGGGTGACACCAAAGATTTGGAATTGCTGCGCAAACTCAAAGCCGACAATATTCCAGTGGTGGCGTTATTTATTACCGGTCGCCCTTTGTGGGTTAACCGCGAATTAAATGCCGCAGATGCCTTTGCCGTTATTTGGCAGCCAGGTACTGAAGGCGCGGGCGTGGCAGATGTGATTTTTAAAGCGCAGAACGGCAAGCCTGCATATGATACTACCGGCCGTTTAAGCTTCTCTTGGCCCAAGCGTCCAGATCAAGCGCCACTCAATGTTGGCGATGAAAATTATGATCCGCTCTTCGCTTATGGTTTTGGTTTAAGTTATTCCGACAGCGATACCTTGAGCAGCGAGCTATCGGAAGAGGGTATTCAACACCAAGCAACTACCGATGTATTGGAGTTGTTTAAGCGCCGTCCCATGAGCCCTTTCACAATTATTTTGGAAGGCAAAAACAATGATCGTGCAACTCTCAATGGCAATATTGCTAGCGTCTCGTCCTTAACGGTAACCGCTGTTGACCGCGATGTTCAGGAAGATGCGCGCCGTGCATTATGGAACGGTAATGGTGAAGGCCTAGTGGCGCTTTCAACCTTGAATCGCCAAGTGTTGAGCGATTATCTGCACTCCAACTCTGCGCTAATTTTTGATGTGAAAGTAGATGCCGCACCCAAAGGCAAGGCGAAGGTTCGTATCGGTTGTGGCCCATCTTGCTACACCGAGGTTGAGCTTACTGATACCTTCAAGGCTATTTCGGGGCAGGGTTGGAAAACTGTTAAGGTCGATTTGGTTCTATTCCCCGATGCCGGTACCGACTTTGGTTTGAAACGTACCCAGGAAGAATTGTTCGAGTTGGTATTAGATCCATTCACCCTGGTTGCTGACGATAGTTTGGATTTGGTGTTCTCCAATGTACGCATAGAAAAAAATGCCGGGGAAAATGGCACTGTGCGTTGGGAATAAAGCGCGTACAACCCCTTTTTAAAGCCGCCTAGTGCGGCTTTTTTTATGGGCGTTATTTGCGTGTTGCTTATGGTGCATAGCCTAAATCAGCAGTGAGCATTGTATGAAATTAAAAATGTTCAAATTAAGTGCGCAGCCTTAAATGAGCGATTTTGACTCACAATCGAAATGGCTGCCACGTCAAAAGAGAGTAATTGCATTCTAATGGCGCAATCGAGAAAGTGATGGTGCATTTTTTTGTAATTAATTGGCGCACATATTTTTCGTTGAATGTTTATTT
>CAZZEV010000135.1:0-7792 GCA_964653305.1 uncultured Cellvibrionaceae bacterium
CTTGCTGCTTCTTTGCGCAATTATACGTTTCAACAGGCGCTAAATGATATTGTTGAGCGTTTAGAGACTGGTGTTGAACTTTCTACTGCTATGCGCTCGCACCCTAAAATATTTAATAATTTATTCGTCAGTATGGTGAGTGTGGGCGAAAATTCTGGGCGTTTGGACTTAATCTTCCAGCAGCTGAGCGAGTATATGGAGCGTGATTTAAATACGAGCAAGAGTATTAAAACTGCGCTGCGCTACCCAATCTTCGTGTTGATTGCTATTAGTATCGCGATGAGCATCATCAATATAAAAGTGATCCCTGCGTTTGCGGGTATGTTCGCAAATTTTGGCGCACAGTTGCCGTTGCCCACGCGTATATTGGTAGGTATTTCTGATTTTTTTGTAGCCTATTGGGTATATATGTTGGTGATAATCGTGGGCGTTTATTTGTGGTTTACCAACTACATAAAAACCCACGACGGCAGCCGGTGGTGGGGACAAAAGAAATTAACCATGATTATTGTTGGCGATATTATTGAGCGGGCCTCGCTCGCTCGATATTCTCGTTCATTTGGTTTGATGTTGGCTGCGGGTTTACCGATTTCAAATGCATTAGAGTTGTGCGCGCGCGCCATAGATAACAATTATTTGGGCGATAAAATTCGTGGTATTCGCGCCGGTATTGAACGCGGTGAAGGGCTGTACCAAACTCATCTTGTTAGCGGGATGTTTACACCCTTGGTATTGCAAATGATTTCTGTGGGGGAAGAAAGCGGGCAGGTGGATACGCTCTTGGCAGAAGTTGCAGAGTTTTATGAGCGCGAAGTGGAGTACGATACTAAATTGCTCGGTGACCGCATTGAGCCATTAATGATTGTAATTATGGCGGGTTTTGTAACCGTGCTTGCACTGGGTATTTTCTTGCCAATGTGGGATATGTACTCCATTCAAAAATAAGCTGTCGCAAACTCATGAGGCGAGAATCGGATCATTACCATGAAAAGATCGTTGGGCTTTTCTCGCTTTGAATTTTATTTTGTGGTGTCTATTGTCGGTCTACTCGTACTGATTGCTACGCAGCGGTATTTGTCTTTGGCGGATGAGACGAGGCGGCTTAGTTTTGATGTGATTGCAAAACATTTTAGTGCGGCTGTTTATAATCACCATGCGCGTTGGATTCTCCAACAATCGAAAGCAAAGTCCAATCACGTAGTTATCGATGGTCTCAATATTTTGTTTTCAGACAATGGCTGGCCTATTGCCACCGTTGTTGGTGACCATTCGACTTCCGAGTTGTCAAACTTAACCTGTCTAAGCTTATGGAATCATCTATTGCAAAATCCCCCGCCCATTTCTGTTGAAGGAAATGGGTTATACGGGTCGCGTACTTATCATCTGAGCTCGCCACAAGTGGGGCATTGCCGTTTTGAGATGGCCACTCAGCCACGAGGCACTTTCTATTTTGACTATGCTCCTCAGTTGGGGCGTATTGTTTTTAATACGCAAGCTATTACGAAAAATAACTAAGGTTTTTATTTTAATAACTGGCAACCTCGCGTTAATCGACTATATTCAATCTATCAAGCAACTTACTTTCGTTCGGGCGTCTAGCCTAAGCGAAGCAAGGATGAGCTTTCAGCGTGCTCTTGCAAAAGAGCCTTCGGAATTTGAGCCTTGTAAGCCATAAATTTATTTGTACAACACACTATCTGTTTGGAGTCTTGCTATGAAAACTCAACAATCTGGTTTTACACTGATTGAGCTTATTGCTGTAATCGTAATTTTAGGTATTTTGGCCGCTACCGCTTTGCCTAAATTTGTGGATATGTCAGGAGCCGCCCAGCAGGCCGCAGTAGATGGAGTTGCGGCCAACCTCGGCAGTGCAATGGCATTGAACTATGCGGCTGGGGTTTCGGCTGCCGCCGGTGTTGTTGGCGGCCCGACTGCAACGACTATTGCAAACTGTACGGATGGCTCGTCACTTCTTGTAGGCGGAGCGCTTCCAGCAGGTGGTTATGCAATAACCTCACAGGCTGTGGCGGGTACCATAGGTACCGTGCAGGCATGCGCAATAACGCTTACAAAAGGTTCAGTGGTTAAAACCGGCAGCTTTAGTGCGATTAGAGTTCCGTAACGACAGTTTTAATGTACTGAGCGAGACCTAAGGTGAGAACTCAACAAGGTTTTACCCTCATTGAATTGATCACTGTGATGATTTTAGTGGGTATCATTTCTGTAACTTTGTTTTCTCGCCTCGGCAGTGTGAACAGTGCAAATATCCAAGCGGGCCGCGATGATCTCATCGCGGCCTTGTTTTTTGCACAACAATCGGCAATGGCGCGCAGTAATATCCAATTAATACTTTCTACAAATTCGGTAAGCGTTACTGAGAATGGCACCCCCATAAAAGTTCATGCTCAGGGTTACCCTTTGACTTTACCTTCCGGCGTAACAGTAACGCCTATGACGCTCACTTACGACAAGCTCGGCCGCACCACAGCTGCCACTATAACCTTGAGTGCTACTGGCGGCTTAACTGCAAGCATTACGCTTGAAGCGAGCGGTTATGCGCGCTAATTTTTTCAAGTTTTCTGCCCATAAATATTTTCAAAAAGGCGTAAGCCTGATTGAGATGATTGTATTTATTATTGTGGTTGGTATTGCAAGTAGTGCGCTTTTTGCGACTTATAATTACAGCCTAATGCACAATACTGACCCACTGATTCAGGTGCGTGCGTTAGAGTTGGCTCAGGCAAAATTAGATGAAGTGCTTGCGTTAAAATATGATGCGAATACCCCAACCGGTGGCATACCTGCTTGCGATACTCCTTCAGGAGTTGCTTGTAATAATTCACCTGATTCTACTGTGAATGATGTAGACGATTTTCACGGTACAAGTGATACGCCTTACACAGGTTTTACACGTAGTGTGACAGTGGTTGCTGCAAATGATTTAAAGCTCATTACGGTAAGTGTTGCAGCGCCTAAAGGCTTCTCTGTTACGCTTGCTGCTTACAAGGCAAATTTTTAATGTTGCGCCTAACTGCTTGTAGAAGCCTTGGGTTCAAAAAGGTTGTTTTAAAAAAGTCCCAACGCGGATTTACCTTGATTGAAATGATTGCCGTGATTGTCGTTTTATCAATCTTGGCTGCTATGGGTGGTTCCTTTGTCGTTGAATCCACTAAATCTTATCAGTCGTCACAAACGCGTACCCGTTTAGTAAATACCGGCCGCCAAGCAATCGAACGTATGTCTCGTCAATTGCGCATAGCCTTGCCTTATAGTTTAAGGCTTACGAATTCAAATCAGTGTATTGAATTTATGCCCATCGCCAGTGGCGGAAATTATCTAGGCTTAAAAAACTCCGATGATACTTATACAGGTTATCTACCAGACCTAATCAATGGTGGCGCTGGACGAGCAAGTTTTGATGTGTCGCCACACGCTATTGATTTTGGCTCAGCTCAGTATGTGACTGTGGGGGCAATGGCTGCAAATGAGGTGTACGGGGTAACCCCTGTTTCTCGCGCAACCTTAGCTTCTCGCACCAGTACGCAACTAACACTTTCCACAGCAAAAATTTGGCAGCGTAATTCAATAAATAAACGCTTTTATTTATTGAATACTCCGCAAGCTTTCTGCGTTATTAACAATGAGCTGCGTTTTTACGATAATCAAGATGCGACTACTGTGGCTGATCCAGAAGTTAATCTCAGTTCCACTTACAGTTTATTGGCAGATAATGTAATTGCTTTAACGCCCTTTGCCTTAACGGCCGGTAGTGAAAATAGAAATACAATTGTACAAATTAATATTTCTTTTGCTCACAAGGCTGAATCTGTGCCCTTTACTCATTCGGTGATGGTTCGCAATGTTCCCTAAGGTTAATAGTCTCAATAAATTACCAAAACAGCAGCAGGGTTTTCTATTGCCATTGGCTATTTTTATTGTGGTAGTCATGGGAGTTTTTGCGTTGGTACTTTCGCGGAATACGATTCAGGCCGGTACATCGTCAGTGCAAGAAGCTATTTCAACGCAAACATTTTATGCGGCAGAGAGCGGCGCTCAGCGTGGAATGCAGGTTTTATTTTTGGATAAAACACAGGCGTTGACTCGGCAAGCAGTTGATAGTCGATGTGTTGCTCTAAATGCAACCTACACCTATACAGTCCCGGGTCTAAATAATTGTTCTGCAGTCGTTACCTGTAGCTGCCGTTATCAAAATGCAGCGGCCTGTGCTCCAGCAACAGCCACCAATTACACGGCAACTGCAACAGCCGCTAATCTCACCAGCTTTTATACGATTGCCAGTACGGCAACCTGCGGTTCTGGGACTTTGCGTGCGGTGCGCACCATTGAAGCAGGTTCTTTTTTAAAGCAGGAATAAATGATGACTCAACTTAAAAAATTATTCTTTTTGCTAAGCCTACTAATCCTTTTACCTTTAACAGCGAAGGCCGCAAGTTTTTCTTTGGTCAGCGGCGCCAGTTGTGGTAGCGGTAGCACATGTCCAGTTTGTAGTGGTGGTACTTGGAGTGTTTCGGGGGCGAACTTTACCTGTAGTGGCAGTATTTCATTGGCGAGTGGAGATACAGTTTCCATCTCTGCATCAGGTAGTATCACAGCAAATGCTGGTATTGCACTAAATAACAACGTTATTGGTTCAGCTACAAGAACCATAAATTTAATTAGCAACAGCAATACAATAACGACAACGGGCAGTTCGAGTGTGTTTGGTTCTATTACTGCCAATAGCAGTACTATCAGCTTAACCAGCGGAAGCATCACGGGCTCGGTATTTAGTGCATGCTGTTCTATAACAACTAACGGTACTGTTATTGGTGGCTCTGTTACTTCTAACAGTGGGACTGTTAGCATAACCGGTGGTAGTGTGGGTGGTGCTGTTACCTCTGGGTGCTGCACAATTACTGCCAATAATACGGTCATTCGCGGCTCCATTTCGGCAAATACGAATATCACTTTAACGAACAGTACTATTGGTTCATCCACTTCTCCGGTCAGCGTAACCTCCTCGAATGGGTCTATTACGCTTAATACCTCCACTAATGCTTTTGGCACTTTCACTGCACCGTCTTGGTCAACGGTATATGTAAATTCGGGAAGTACAGTTTCTGGAACCTGCGTACCCAATTCAACTCCTGCTAATGCATGTAACTCCTCGCCAGTGCTCTTAGGCTCCTGGCGAATGGATCAACTTTTATGGAATGGAACTGCTGGAGAAGTAATTGATAGCAGTGGTCAAAATAATCATGGCCGCGCCCGCATTGCTGCGGGTTCTACCGCATTGCCTAGCACGACCTCGGGTTCGCCTGCTTATACGAGTGCTGCACAAAGTACATGTCGTTATGGGCAGTTTGATGGCACGGCTAATGGCGTAACTCGTACCCATGGGTATGTTGAGTTATCAGGTTTTCCCACGCTGCCCAATGGTTTTACATTTGCAGCTTGGATTCGCTCGACGAACGCTAGTGCGCAGCATCAACGAATTTTAGTGCGTGATGATGCGCAAAATGGGTGGGGTTTAAGTTTGGCTGATGGTACAGGTCAGCCCAAGTTACATTTTTTCGCGCGCAATATCACCAATAATGGTGCTGTAACTGGGCAGGGGAGCAACCCAAGTTGCGGTGTGTTTTGTATAGATACAAATGCAGTCATCAACAATAATGCGTGGTATTACGTCGCTTCGGTGGTAGACACTACGGCCAGAACAGTGACGCTTTATGTCTATAGTGCGAGCGGTGTATTGCAGGCAAAAGCCACAGGTGCTTATTCAGGTACCTGGACTGACGGTACAGGTACGGCGGCTATAGGCGGTGAAACCTCAGCCTCATCAGAGGGGCAGGATACATCGTGGCATTTTCTGGGTAATATCGATGAAGTCAATATCTATTCGGGAGCTCTCACGCAGACAAGTATCGAAAGTCTTTTGCCCCGCGTCCGCACTTGCCCAGCGCCAGATCATTACGAGTTAGTTATGTCAGCTAATAGCCTAGCCTGTATGGGGACCGATGTTACGGTACGGGCCTGTGCAGATAGCCTATCGCCTTGTAATAATATCGATTACACGGTCAACGGTAATGTCAATCTCGCTACCTCGGCTGGCATACTCAGTAACACTACCCTGAGTTTGGCATCGGGTAGCGGAACAACAAAGCTGCTTCACCCCACAGTTGCAGATAATACTAATGTCACCGTGACGCTATCGGGGGAGGTGACTGCAGCAACCAATGCCCGAAAATGTTGCCTTGGTGCAAGCTGCTCGGTTGCAAATTTCTGCACGACGAACTTTAAGCAAGCGGGATTTGTTTTTTCTAACACATCATCGGGTGCAACTTCGTCTATTCCAACGCAAGTGGCGGGCACTGCGAGCACACCCTATCTGCGTGCCTTGATAACCGATACTACAACGGGTACTTGTACCGCACGGTTCACATCCCCCCAAGCGGTGAAGATGGCTTACAAATGCGTTAACCCTACCACTTGTATTTCAGGACAAACGTTTACGGTGGATAGTACAAACATTCAAAGTAATGCTAATGCGGCCAGCCCGATTTATAGTGATGTTAACTTGGCGTTTAATTCTGATGGTTCTGCGCCTATTCCCATTACATATTCAGACGTAGGTCAAATAGAACTCTTGGCCAGTTTGTTATTGCCAGCAGCAAATGGAAACCCCGATTACACCTTAACCGGAGCCTCCTCGTTCGTAGTCAAACCCTATACACTTTATCCGACCATTACATCTAACCCAGGAACCAGTGCTACGGGGAATGGCTTTGTATCGGCAGGAACTAACTTTCAAGTAAAAGTTGAAGCAAGAAATTCACAGGGAGCGCTAACGCCAAATTTTGGGAACGAAGGAGAGACCATCAGTCTTGAGAATTTGACTTTGGTTTACCCAAGTAGTGGTGGAACGGCTACGACGCTGTCATTAGGTTCGGGGTTTACAGCTACAACGCCGGTAGGCACTTTCGTAAATAATACGGTGAGCTGGAAGCAGGTGGGTAGTTTTACGGTTCAGGCGCGTTTGGCTGATAACAACTACCTGGGTGCTGGTAATTTGGAATCGATTACCACAAGCCCGACTATTGGCCGAATCTATCCTGATCACTTCCGGTTGGTGAATCCTGTTTTAGCCAATAAATGCGGCAGCTTCACTTACATGGCGCAGCCCATGAATCTGACTTATACACTGCAAGCTGAAGCAACTGATGGTACACCCTTAAGCAACTATGACGGCGGTTACACAACCATCATGCCGACCTATGTAGCCGAGAACGCGGATTCCGGTACTGACTTGGGTGCGCGTTTTTCGGCAGGCGTTACACCCGTGTGGGTAGATGGAGTGATGAGCGTAGCAAGTGCTTCAGCAAGCTTTTCTCGGCAAACGCCACTCTTTGCACCGGATGGGCCGTTCAGCGATTTAAGAATCGGTTTAGTGATGAACGACACACTCGATTCCAGAAAGCTGCAATCTATGGATATGAAAGCAAATACCACGGGCGCTTGCGGGGTTGGTTGTGATGCTAAATTGATAGGTTCACCCTTAAATTTACGCTTCGGTCGTTTGCGTCTAGATGATGCCTTTGGCCCTGAAACCCATCCCTTAAAAGTGAATTTTGCAACAGAGTATTGGAGCGGGAAATATTTTAGTGTGAACTCCGATGATTCCTGTACGCTTGTTCCACGTTCTGCCATTACCTATCCTGCGGGCGCAATATCGACAGATGCTAATCGCACTGTTGCTTTAACGGGAGGTTCGACTACTGGAACCTACGGGCCT
>CAZZEV010000136.1:0-7737 GCA_964653305.1 uncultured Cellvibrionaceae bacterium
ATCCATACCGTTCAACGCCTTGCTCTGCACCGGAACACCCAGCACTGGCAAGCGTGTATGTGCCGCGATCATCCCCGGTAAATGTGCTGCACCGCCCGCGCCTGCAACTATCACCCCAAAGCCATTAGCCACGGCTTCTTCGGCGAAGTTAGCCAATTTTTGTGGTGTGCGATGCGCCGAAACCACCTCGGTATGGTATTCCACACCCAGTTTCTGCAGGATTTCAACAGCGGCTTGCATGGTGGCCCAATCACTCTTGGAACCCATCACAACGGCGACTTTAGTGCTCATAGCATTGTCTCGAACGGAAAATTAGCAACGGAAAAAAGGCGCGTATGTTAGCACAGACTAGAGATTAACTTCCTCCCCCTTTTTAAGAGCGTGCTTTTACTCTATGACCTCAAACCGCAAAACCCCAATCACTTGGTCGGCCTCTGTCATAACCGTAATTTCCCAATGGCCTGCGACCTCCTCGGGGAAATTCATTTTATGGCTCCAAGCGCGATAGCCTTGCTCGCGGCCGCCCTTAATATCCAACGCGATCTTATCCAGCTTTTTGCCGTTGCGGCTCCATTGGTGGTAGATGCGTTCGTTTAAACCGCGCGGCGCGTGAATGGCGGTGTAGGCGTAAATACCTTTGCGCAATTGATCCCTATTAATGATTTTTAAATTTTGATTGGGCGAGCGGCTTTCATCGTCAATACGATCGGTGATGGTAACTTGGGTTAACCACAGGGATGCCGGTGGAATCCACGGGCGTACCAAATAGCCTACGCCACAGGTGGTTATGATCAACAATAAAGTGACCAAATAACGCTTCCATTTTTGAATCGGCATGCCGTGTGCGGCACTAATGCAGGTGAGTACTGCTGCAATAGAAAGCGACCACAAATAACTTTTCGGTGTAGGTAAATGAAATAGCAGCGGCAGAGTTGTTAGTAGAGCAGCAAAAAGTGTGACGCCATGAAAAATAAAATACAGCCAGCGGCGCGGGGCGAGCCACTTATAATAGATAGGGTCGGCTATTGAAACTACCGCGGCCACAATTAAGATAATAGTAAAGAGCGCTTGGCCGCTATTCCATGCGGTTGTCAGGGCAAAAAAAGGCACAACAAAAAAGAGGCTTTCTTGGTGTACTAGCTGAGTAATGTAGCGCAAAGCGGCGGGCGGGATTTTTTTATCGAAATAATGAAGAATGCCGCGCTCTAAGAGATTTTCTGCTGCCAGCCATAACCAACCGGCGAGCATTAAAAAGGCAACTAATTGCGCAAATTGTTCGTGCTTGCGTTCCACGAGAAAAAAGCTGGCTAGCCCGGATGCAAAACCAAAGAGCGGAATTATCCACGGGTAGCGATTAGTAAAAGCGACTAGCTTATTAATAAAATTTTTCGTTAAGGCTAAAATAAAAAAATCCCATAAATAAAAATACTTTAATTGATTGGCGAAGGGCGTTCGGTTCGCCAGCTAACATTTGGCCGTTAATTATCTTCAGCGTCTTCTAACTCAATATTATTTAATTCGTCCAGTGCGTTCGTTTTTTTCTCGAATAGCTGTTCGCCATGCTGATCCACATAGAGTGCTGCAATCTTATGTTCATTCGCGGCTTTTATTCCCGCTTCACTGCCCAAACACAGGAGTGCAGTTGACCAGGCATCGGCAATTGCAGGGTTGGGGTGTAAAACCGCCACTGAAACGGTGTTGTGTTCAACGGGTTTGCCGGTGCGGGCATCTAATATGTGGCTGTAGCGTTTGCCATTGCTATCAAAATAGTGGCGATAGGTGCCGGATGCCATGAGTGACATAGGCTCGCCGGAGTTGAATGCCACTATCTTTGATAATTTACGTTCATTCGGTAATGGTTTTTCCAGTGCAACTCGCCACGGTTTTCCATCGGGCTTTTTGCCGCGCGCTTTTAATTCGCCGCCAATTTCCACCAAGTAATTAGTCACACCGTGTTTTTCTAACAGCTCTGCAATGCGGCCCACGCTGTGGCCTTGGCCTATGGATGATAAATCCACACGCAAATTGGGTAGCGTTTTTCGCAAGTGAGTTGGATCGACGGTAATGAGTTTATCTATTCCAATTGCCTGCAAGGTTTGTTGAAGTGCCGCATCGCTCGGTAAATTAAATACATCTTTTTTAAAGCCCCATAAATCAAATAGCGGCTTAATAGTTAAATCATAACAACCATTGCTGGCTGCGCTTACTTTACGTGCCTGCTCAACCAGTTGCACCACTTCTGCATTGACCTCATGGGGCTCGGTATCGAGCTGTGCATTAAATAATTCGATTGTAGAGTCTTTGCGATAATTAGAAATGGATGCATCGATTCGCTGTAATTCTGTTGAAACCTCCTGCTGAATCGCCGCTTGTTG
Source organism: uncultured Cellvibrionaceae bacterium (assembly GCA_964653305.1). Taxonomy (GTDB): domain Bacteria; phylum Pseudomonadota; class Gammaproteobacteria; order Pseudomonadales; family Cellvibrionaceae; genus Cellvibrio. The sequence continues at coordinate 2,376 of CAZZEV010000136.1, forward strand.
AGTGGAGTCGGTTAAAACAAACGTGAAGTGATAGGTTGTTCCCTGTGCAAAACCTTCAATTTTTACGGGTTCTGGCGTTTTGCTGCAAGATGACAGAAGGCAGATGCCGAGGATGCAGCTAAGTGTGGTGACGAATGCTAAAAGTTGGCGCATTATTGAATCCGAGTAAGTGATGCGTGTTTTAATCTTGGGCGCATTATATCCCTATGCTCGCGGTTTTTGGTCGTGGGATTGTGCAGCAATAGTGCAAACATGACTTGGTATAGAATCTGCCTAGTAAAGCTAATATTTTTACTAGAGTCCAAACATTGTTAGAAGGAGTTTTACCCATGTTGTACTCAGCAAATCAAATCAGTGCAAAGCTATTGTTAGAATTTGCGCAAAAAAATTGGATTGACAATAATCCAGCCGCTGCATTGGCTGACCATCAGCGCTATTTAATGATGCATGATTTATACATCAAAGCGCGCAGTTATAGCCTAATTAACAAGGTGGCTTTTTGGTTCGCATTATTGTTGGGGATTGCGGTAGTGGTATGGCCATCATTTGCAGTAATTTCGCAAGATTTTGGCTGGCAAAAAGAGTTTTTAAAGTCGGCTATTGTGCAAACTACTGTCACTGCATTTGCGGGTTTGGCCTTTGCAATTTATGCCCACTACAAAAAGCGCCAAGTCTATATTGAAAATCTAATGCGTTCGATTGTCTACGCGCCCGCATGGGATGACACTCTTTTAGTGGGCGTCTTAAAAGAATTGGAGCGTATAGATTCTGGCTTTGGCTTTGCGCAGGCTTTGTCGAAAACGACTGCTGATAAAGACGCTGAGGCCAAGGCCAGCGATTCTACAAAAGTGAAAGAGTCAACGCGATCAGCTCATTCAAAAAAATCCACTGACGAAGACTAAGCGCTTATGCCGCATCGCTCGCATTTATTTTCACTCCGTTTGTTTCATGCCCTGCGTGAAGCATGCTTTACCGAGGCTTATACCCGCGAACGATTGCTGCGCGATTTGTTGGCGGGGATTACCGTTGGGATTATCGCAATTCCATTGGCAATGGCGCTGGCGATTGCGAGCGGAGTGCCGCCGCAATACGGTTTGTACACGGCGATTATTGCGGGCTTTTTAATTCCGCTTACTGGCGGTTCGCGTTACAACATCTCTGGGCCAACCGCTGCATTTGTCGTGATTTTATTTCCCATTGCACAAAAGTACGGCTTTGGTGGTCTGCTGGTGGCTAGTTGTTTAGCGGGTGGTATTTTAGTGATTATGGCGTTTATGCGCTTGGGTCGCTTAATTGAATATATTCCCGAGTCGGTTACGCTGGGTTTTACCGGTGGTATTGCGGTGGTACTTATTACGCTGCAAATAAAAGATTTTTTTGGATTACAAATTGCCAATCTGCCAGAGCACTTTGTTGATAAAAGTATTGTGCTCTTAAGTTATTTACCGCAAACCCATTTGCCCAGCTTTGCGATTGCGGCACTTACATTTTTGGTGATGTTGCTGTGGCCGCGTTTTAAAACGCCAGTGCCACCGCATTTGCCTGCGATCATTGTTGGAACGCTTGCTGCGATTGTGTCTGCGCAGCAGGGTTGGGTGGTAGATACCATTGGTTCGCGCTTTCATTATTTATTAGCCGATGGCACTCAAGGCCAAGGTATCCCACCCATGCTGCCCGCATTTGAGTGGCCGTGGTTGCGTGGCGGGGCAGATGGAATGCCGCTAGTGTGGAGTTGGCATTTAGCGCAAGAATTATTAACCGCTGCGTTTGCGATTGCCATACTTGGCGCCATTGAATCGCTTTTGTGTGCGGTGATTTTAGATAATGTTTCTGGCAAACATCATAGCGCTAACAGTGAATTATTGGGGCAGGGCATTGGCAATATTGTTGCGCCGTTTTTTGGTGGTATAAGCGCAACTGCCGCTATTGCGCGCAGTAGCGCGAGTTTTAAAGCCGGTGCTGAATCGCCCGTGGCGGGCATGGTTCATGCGGCCGTTGTGCTCTTAGGTTTAATTGCATTGGCACCCTTGATGGCCTATGTGCCAATGGCGGTCATGGCTGCATTGTTGGTGATGGTCGCGTGGGGAATGAGTGAAGCGCACAAAACGGTGCATTTATTCAAAACCGCACCGCGTAGCGATGTGCTGGTGTTGCTGACCTGTTTCTCGCTCACAGTGGTTTTCGATATGGTTATCGCCATCACCGTAGGTATTGTGCTTGCCGCTCTGTTATTCGTAAAAGAAATTGCGGCGACCACGCAGGTGGTGGAAATTCAACATGAAAAATTACCGCCCAATTGGCGTATCTTTAAAATCAATGGGCCACTGTTTTTTGCGGCAGCAGATAGAATTTTTGGTGAGCTTTCACTGAAGGTGGGTGTTGAGGAACATCTAATATTGCAGATGGATAGTGTCACTATGATTGATGCCGGCGGCTTGGCTTCCCTGCGTAAATTGATGGCGCAATGTGAGAAAAATCACACACACATAGCGCTCACCAATATTCAGCGCCAACCACTTAAAAATTTATTGCGTGCAAAATTAAAACCGCATGAAACTCCGCTCGAGTTTTATGCGTCTTTGGATGAGGCCTTATCTGAGGCGTGGGAGCATGCGCGCGGTATATAATCTAGCCGGCGTTTTTCTAATCAATGTTCTGCAAATGCCGCATCAAAAAATGCCAGCATGCGATTACGGTATTCATCTTCTGCTACCAACAGTCCGCCAATGTGCCAAGAGTTTTCAATGAACCAAATTTGTTTATTGTCTTTTATCAAAGACACGAAACTTTTGTTGATTGTATTTTCTTCAATATCAAGCCCGCTGGCTACCAGCATCAGCTTTGGTTTGGTTATAGCGGGAATAATGTCAGTAAAGCGTGGTAAAGACTTTGGTGCTTTCTCGCCTGAATAAAGTTCCCCAATGGGGTTAAGTGGCTTCATGAGAATATTCATCGCATATTCACTGATCGTGTTTGGAATGGGCTCTGCACGAAAATTTTCGCCACGTAAGCCATCCATCCATAGTGCTGCAAATTGATTCAAGTCTCGTGTGTTTAGGTTGAGTGTAATGTAAGCACCAAGTGATAGCCCAAGTACTGCCATGTGGTTGCGCTTTATTCCTGCATTATTGTTTAGAAAATCCACTGCGGCCATTAAGTCGCCTGTGTGACTTTCAACATCATTAAACATAGTTAATTTTCCGTAAGATTCCCCATGCCCTCGTAAGTCATACATCAAAACACCATAGCCAGCGCCAATTAATTGTTGTGCGTGCCAGTCGGTTGCGTGTCTATTATTGTCCGCACCATGAAGCAAAATAACGACATTATCTTTTTGGATTGTCGGTGCAACATACCAGCCTGAAATATTGGCGCCATCAGGGCGACTAATCTGAACGGATTCAAACCCCTTTGCTCCATAATTTATTGGCGTTTCGCAGCAGATTGAATGATTCATTGGCGGGTATTCAAAATACAGTGATACAAAGATATAGGGTATTACTAGCATTAGCCCCAATGCCAATTCAAAAGCTATGAGTACGGCTAGTGCGACGTTCCGTGCTATTAAGGTTTTTAATGCTTTCAGTGTGCCATTTAAAATAAGAATCCCTGAAGCTGCGCCCACGAAGAAACCACCAGAAGTCCAATATATTTCTTTGGTAATATCTTCAAAAATATGAATAGCTAAAAAATTGCAGAGAAATGCGATGGTCAGGCCATGCAGGAGTGAAAATATAATGTGTGATTTGGTTAAACTAATTTGTATAGACATCATCATTTCCTTGGCTGAGTCATTTAATACAAGTGAATTTTAGGCTGACCTAGATGGATTCAGCCTAAAGCTTGATACATTTTTAAACCGGATCTGTCTCGCCACCAAATGCTGCAAGCAATGCAACAATAAAGTTTTTCAACTCGCCACTCATAATCGCAAAGTCGGCATCAAACTGTTCGGCTTTGCTTTCGGGGTTGCGCTCGTTGGCTTTTTCGCTAATGACATCATCAAACTTCAAACGTTTTACCGCGAGCTGATCATCCAATACGCAGTGAATAGATTCTTTCCAGGTCACCGCGAGTTTGCTGACAAACATGCCGCTGTTGATATGGCTGAGAATTTCGTTGGCGGTTAAGTCCTGCTTTTTGCATTTAATTACGCGTGCATCTTTGCCGGCTTGTAATTCACACTCTTCGCCAAGCTCAAACTCATTGGCCAACTTCCCAGTTTGCACCCAATGGGTCATGACTTGGGTGGGAATATTTTTGGCGCTGATGGGAATGCAGCGCAAGCTGCCCAGTGCTTCGCGCAATTTGCTCAGTAAATCTTCAGCGCGTTTAGCGGATGAGGAGTTCACCACAATCAATTTTTCTTGCGGAGCTATATAGGCGAAATCTAATGATGATTTGGCAAAGGCTTTGGGCAAAAGTGAAAAAATAATTTCATCTTTCATGCTTTGCTTTTCTTTGCGGCCCACGCTGCGAGATTCGGCTTCACTGATCGCTAAGGCTTTTTCTTCTAGCTGCTCATTGATTACGGATGCCGGCAGAATTTTTTCCTGCTTCTTGGCGCAAATCATAATGTAGCCGTTGGTCACGTGAATAAATTCACTGCCGTGGCGGCCAAGCGGCTCAATAAAACCGTAGCGCATGGGGTCAAGGCTACCGCAGGGGTTAAAGCAAAAAGCTTCAAGCGCGGTATTTAGATCTTCAGGCGTGTGTGTCCATTCTTCGGTAAGGCGATACAAGCGTAGGTTCTTAAACCACATGTTATTTCTATCCAAAAAATAATCGCGACACAGATTTCTTATCTGGTCGCGATAATTAAAAAATCGTATTGTTTTTTTTGATTGGCGATTTCTTGCCATTGCGGCTTAAGGTAATACTTGCGAGACCGTCGTCGGCATGGACGACCCACATGGATGTGGGAAGTGCCCTGAAGCGACCGGATCGCGTAAGGGGCGCCGACGTCGAGCTTACATGGACGTACTTGCAGCGTGTCTCGAGAGTATTACCTTAAGGCGCATACACTCAATTAACCAACAATGTCCAACAATTCCACATCAAAAATCAATGCAGAGTAAGGAGCGATGGTTGGACCTGCGCCGCGCTCACCGTAAGCGAGGTTGTGCGGAATGTATAAGCGCCATTTTGAACCTACTGGCATCAATTGCAGGGCTTCAGTCCAACCAGCGATTACACCGCCTACGGGGAAGTCGATTGGCTCGCCGCGTTGAACAGAGCTATCGAACACAGTGCCGTCAATCAAGGTGCCGTGGTAGTGCGTTTTAACGCGTGATTTAGCAGTGGGCTTTTCGCCTGAACCTGCGGTAATAATTTCATACTGCAGACCAGATTCGGTCACAGT
>CAZZEV010000137.1:0-7679 GCA_964653305.1 uncultured Cellvibrionaceae bacterium
ATGGCGTTGTTATGAAAGTCGTGGGTGTATTTCATGATAAGGGCAATCGCGGTCGCGATTCAGAACGCATTTATATTCCGGATACCACTTACCAAAAAGTATTTGGCAATGGCAATCGTGTACAAACTATTTGGTTGCGCCCTACAGAGGGTGCAGATGGTTTTGCAGTTGAGAAACAAATTATCGAATTATTGCAGCGCCGCCATTCAGTTTCTCCTGAGGATAAACGCGCGGTTAGATCCTTCAATATGGCCGAACCCGCAAAAATGGTAAACGGTCTGTTTATGGGAATTAATGCGATTATTTGGTTTGTTGGTTTGGGAACTTTAGCGGCCGGTATTGTGGGTATCAGCAATATCATGATCATTACAGTTAAAGAACGCACGCGTGAAATTGGCATACGCAAAGCCTTAGGCGCAACGCCAAAAAATATTGTGGGTACGCTCTTAATGGAATCTATTTTGGTAACCAGTATTGCGGGCTATGCGGGCATGGTTTTAGGCGTGGCTCTCATTGAGCTGATTTCTTTCGGGTTGCGCAGCTCAGGTACAAAATTGGAATTCTTTCAAAACCCAGAAGTTGATTTCCAAATTGCCATAACGGCAATTATTTTATTGGTTGTTGTGGGTGCGCTAGCAGGGTTGGTGCCTGCATTAAAAGCGGCGCGCATTATGCCCATTGAAGCCATGCGAGCAGATTAAGGAAATCATGCGATGATGATCGATATCGAGAAATGGCAAGAAATTTTTCAAACACTTGGCCAACACAAGTTGCGTACTTCCTTGACTGCCTTTGGTGTTTTCTGGGGCATCTTTATGCTCACCATTTTATTGGGTGCAGGTAAAGGTTTAGAAAATGGTGTTATCGAAGATTTTAAAACCATTCCGCCGACAGCTTGGATTTGGTCGCAAAGTAAAACGCAGCTTCCCTATCAAGGTATGCCTATTGGTAGAACAATTACTTTAAGGGCAGAAGATGTAGAGGGTATAAAAAATAATGTCCCCAGTGTTGGCAAAATTTATGCGCAAAACAGCGTCGGAATTTGGGGTGGTTCACCCGCCTACACGATTTATAAAAACAACAACGGTAGTTTTTCAGTACAGGGCACGCATGCCGGCATGGCCAATATTCACCAACAAAGAATTTCAGAAGGTCGTTATATCAATGAAATTGACGATGAAAAGCGGCGCAAAGTTGCCATTATCGGCGAGCGAGTAAAGGCGCAGTTATTTAAATCTGGTGAAAAGGCAGTGGGTTCAGATATCACGATTTCCGGTATCAGCTTTCAAGTGGTTGGTGTTTATAAAACGACTGATACAAATCCAGGTAGTACAGAAGAAGAGAAAATATATATTCCCAATGACACCCTGCGCTATTCATTTAATCAGGTAGGTTGGGTGGGTAGTTTTATCGTGATTCCAACACCGGGTATACACGCCTCTATTGCTGAAGCTGACGTGAAAGCTTATTTAGCAGAAAAAAATAAAGTTGACCCAAAAGACTTGGGCGTTTTTGGCAGTTTCAATTTGCAAAATGAGTTCGATAAAATTAATGGTTTGTTCAACGGGATAAAATTTTTCAGTTGGGTAGTCGCCATAGGCACCATTATGGCCGGTGCGATTGGGGTGGGAAATATTATGCTCATCGTTGTAAAAGAGCGCACCCGTGAAATTGGTTTGCGTAAAGCACTTGGTGCTACCCCCGGAACTATTATCAGTATGATTATGCAGGAATCCATTTTTATCACTGCCTTGTCGGGTTATTGCGGTTTAGTGGTGAGCGTCTTTTTGCTTGAAGGTGTAAGTGCGCTCATGGAGGCAAACGGCGGCAAGGCGGGTATGTTCCGTCATCCAGAAGTAGATTTTACCACCGCTGTATCAGCATTAATTGTGTTAGTAGTTGCCGGTGTACTGGCGTCACTAATGCCAGCTGCTAAAGCCGCTGCAGTGAATCCAATTGTCGCATTGCAAGATGAATAGCGACTTAGACTCATGGCAAAACATTAGTTAAAAAATTAACCAATTTAATTTAGTATTTTCACAAAGGGTAAGAAGGGAAAATGAAAAAAATTATTATGTTTGGCGTGCTGGGTTTGGTTGTCATCATTTTTGTTGGCACCATTGTATTCTTGTATAAAAAATCTCAGCAGGCGCCAGTGGTATATACGGTGGATAGCCCAACCACAACCACCATTATTAAAAAGACGGTTGCTATTGGTAAAGTCATTCCGCGTCGCGAAATTGAAGTGAAATCACAAGTATCAGGTGTGGTAGAAAAAGTTTACGTAATTGCGGGTCAAACCGTGAAAAAGGGTGAGATTCTGGCAAAAATCACCTTACGCCCAAATATGCTGAATGTGAACTCTGCGGAGTCGCAAGTGCAAAGCGCAAAAATCAATTTGCAAAACTCTGAATCTGAATACAATCGCCAGAAAAAACTTTTTTCACAAAAATTAATTTCCGAATCTGAATACAATAAATTTTTAGTTTCCTACAATTTACAACGCGAAGCCTTAAGTAATGCCGAAAACTATTTGCTGTTGTTGAAATCAGGCGCGACTAAAAATTCTGACAAAGTGTCTAACCTTATCCCTGCTACTGTTGATGGCATGGTGTTGGATGTCCCCAACAAAGAAGGTGCATTTATCGTTGAGTCGAGTACTTTCCAATCAGGTACTACACTCGCAGCCTTGGCCGACATGAAGGATATGATCTTTGAAGGCTTAGTCGATGAGTCTGAAGTGGGCAAGTTGCGCGAAGGCATGGAGCTGGTGTTAAACATTGGCGCCTTGCAAGGTAAACCCTTCACTGCTGTGCTGGAATATATTTCACCAAAGGGCGTTACTGATCAAGGTACAATTAAGTTTCAAATTCGCGCAGCGGTAAAGCTAGATAAAGAGTTGTTCTTGCGTGCCAATTACAGCGCGAATGCAGACATAGTCTTAGAAAAAAAAGAAAACGTACTCGCCATTAACGAGGGCAACTTAATCATTGAAGAGAAAGCTAGCTTTGTTGAAGTAGAAACAGCACCGCAAAAATTTGAAAAGCGTGAAGTCAAAACTGGATTGTCTGATGGCATTAATATTGAAATTGTATCCGGCCTGAAATCGAGTGAAAAAATTAAACATCGTTAAACAGTGATATTTGCAACACCAAAAGCATCGGCAAACCACCGATGCTTTTTTTATGAGCAGCGCTCCGCTATCATAGCGACGAGTTTCATACATCATTTACAGGGTTCCCCATGAAAAAATTATGCGTAATTGCGCTTAGCCTCTTAGCTTTGCCCGTATTGGCCGACAATAATCGCGGTTTTTATTTGGGTGCAGGTGCGGCATCTATCAAAGACAGTCAGGATGGCGTAGACGATATGAGTCAGATTCGCGCCTTAGAGTTTTTCGGTGGTTACAAATATAACGACGCTTTGGGCATTGAGTTGCGTTTAGGAAAAGGCCGAACCACAGGTACTAGCAGTTTCTTCTTTGATGATAAGGGTACTGTACAAAATGGTAGTGTCGAGCGTGAAGTTGGTAACTATACGAGTCTTTATTACAAGCCAGAATTAGTAAACGATGAAGCAAAGTTTTATGCGTTGCTTGGCTATACCCATGTAAATACCTCAGGAACTGTTAAAGATGCTGCGGGCAAACTAGTACGCAGCTCGGATGACTCTGCCTCAGGTTATTCCTATGGTTTGGGTGTAGGCTTCGTGATTAATGAGCACTTTAATATCAATGTTGAATACAAAAACTTGAGCGATGAAATCAGCGGAAAGCCAAATTTGGCCAGCGTAAATCTTGATTATCGCTTCTGATATCACCTAAATCATTCCTAACGACCTGCTGAGGGAGCTTTTCCTCAGCAGCCTCTCACAAAAGATTACAGATTTATAGACGATTTGGCAGTATAACGAGCGTGTTATGCGTTAAAGGGCTAGGCCATGATCATTGCTAAATCACGTTTTTATTTCACATTCTTTATTATTTCTTGCTTCGCGCTCCCCCATTCAGCTGCTCGCGCTGCGGACTCAGATTCTCAGTGGCAGGTCAGTCTAGCCTTGGGGGCTGGTATTCGTACGAATCCAGTGATGGACAATAAGGATATTCCGCTCGTCATCATTCCTCAGATCAGCTATCAAGGCGAACGATTTTTTATCCAGAACTTGGATTTTGGCTATACGTTATTTCAGAATGAAATTCAGCAATTTAATCTACTGGTAACGCCAAGTTACGATCAGGTCTTCTTTAACAAGTGGGATATCAATAATTTTGTTGAGCGCTCTAGTCTTGCGATGACGTCATCCAAGGATAACCCAACGGTCGAACCGATTAATCGGGTTATTGATAAGAAACTTTTGCATAAGCGCCGTATGGCAGGGCTAGCGGGTGTGGAGTACAGCCAAAGTCTTCATGGTGTAGATCTTCAAATGCAGTTGTTGACGGAGGCTACAGGTTATTACAGTGGCACCGAGGCGCGTATTGCTGTCAGTAAATCTATTAACCTTGGCAAGCACGATGTTAAATTAACCCTCGGCACCAACTGGCAAGATGCAAAGACCTTAGATTATTACTATGGGCTACCATTGCAAGAAGCTGTAAGCCATGCTCCTTACAATGCTGACGCTGGGTTCACAAGCTTGCTGCGTTTTGACTGGAGTTACCAACTTGATGAACATTGGAGCCTGCGGTTCTTCACCAGTTATCGTCACCTAAGCCCTTCGATTGCAGACAGCCCCTTAGTCACTACCAATAAAGTCATAACGGCATTTGCTGGGGGGGTGTACCATTTTTAATGGCAAAAGGCTCCCCATAATAACAAGCCTATTTTTCTATTTCTTATTACCTGCGCAGCTTAGTACCGCAGAAAACAACCAAGCCATTCATTTATTGATGAAGCCTAACATTTGTGTTTTATCTGAGACCGAAGTCTATTGTGAAGATTTGCTAGTGGCTGAATGGAAATCTAAGAATAACAAAAACTATTCTCTTTGTTTGTATCAAAACGAAAATAGAAATCCGATCGAGTGTTGGAAAAATGTTAGTTTCGGACAAGTAGAATTCACTCAGTCCATAGCAAAAACAACGGTGTTTGAGTTACGTGATATGGATAATCAAACAGTATTAGGCACAGAATCATTTCAAGTGATTAATGCACAAAAAAAATATCAGCGCTCACGTAGAAACCCGTGGAGCTTTTTCTAGCGAGGTTCAAGATGAAAAATCAAATTCTGTTAGTGGAAGATGATCGCCGCCTTGCGGATTTGGTGAAAGATTATCTTGAAAGTAATGAATTTCTCGTCACTATTGAAGGCAATGGCAACCGAGTTATGCGTCAGTGTCAGCAATTAAATCCTGCGCTAGTCATTTTAGATTTAATGCTACCAGGCAAAGATGGTTTAACTATCTGTCAAGAATTGCGGCCTCAATATCGCGGCCCCATTCTAATGTTGACTGCTCGTAATGAAGATATAGACCAAGTCTTAGGTCTAGAGTTTGGCGCGGATGATTACGTCATAAAACCTGTTGAGCCACGCGTGCTATTGGCGCGTGTGCGGGCACTGATGCGCCGTTACTATCATCAGGAAAGTAGCGAGCAAGAGAGTTTGGAATTTGATAAGTTAATTATTCAACCCACCGCCCGAAAGGTGCAACTCGATGGCGAAGACATTAATCTATCAAGTCATGAATTTGATTTACTCGTGGCTCTTGCGAAACATGCCGGTCAGGTAATTGGTAGAGAGTATCTCTTTAATCAAATTTATAATCGTGAATATGATGGCTTAGATCGTACTATAGATGTTCGTATTTCACAGTTGCGAAAAAAATTACTCGATAGTTCTGAGAGTCCAACTCGCATAAAAACCATTTGGGGAAAGGGTTATCTTTTTGTTGCAAACGCATGGAGTTGATTCAATGAATCGTGCATTTGTTTCGCTCTATCTCATTATTGTTTTATCAATTGTCCTTCTAGGATTAGTATTAAATAAATTTTGGGATGAAATAAATCCGCCCCTAGAGATTGATCCCGCTGTGGTTGATCTTATTGCGTTGATCGAAAATAACCTAAAAAGCAACCAACACAAAGATAAAAGCATTTATATTGAAGAAGTAACATTAGGGCTTAACTATCAGGCCAAATTACTTTCTGTATCAAATTTTTCCAAAACAAATATTGCAGAAAAAATAAAGTTGGGAGGTATTGTTAATGTTAATGATGAAAACTCACACTACTTTTATAAGCGAATTCAACAGTCAGACGATGTAATAGTACTTTCCTATCCGTTATTGCCATCGAATCGAAGCGGATTTTATATGCCCTTCATTTTTTTATTTTACAGTGCAATAGCCGTAGTTGTTTTCTTTTGGGTTTGGCCCCTAGCGCGCGATTTGGCGCGTTTGGCTCAACATGCTCAACAGCTTGGTAACGACGGCCATCAACATATTATTAAAGTATCTCCGCGCTCTGTTGTTTATCCTTTTGCAAATGCATTCAACGCAATGGCATGTAGGCTCAATGAAATAATGCGCTCACAAAAAGAAATGACTCTGGCTGTTTCTCATGAGTTACGAACACCTTTAGCGCGAATGAAATTTGCATTGGCAATCAGCGAAGAGCAAATAATGCCTGAAGGGTTGCGGCGGCAACTGAGCGGAATAAATCGCGATATTTTAGATATGGAATCGCTCATCAATTCATTTCTTGCCTATGCGGCATTTGATCGGCAGTCACAACAATTGAATCAATGCGAAGGGCATATTCAAGATCTTTTAAAAAATATTATCTCGCGGCTATTGAGTCATCAGGAAGGCAGTATTCATATTGATGTAAAAGACGAGACAAGAGGGCAAGTAATAGTTTGCGAGTGGTCACTTATGCAAACTGCCCTGCAAAACCTGATTGATAATGCGCTCGGATATGCTCGAGAGAAGATAATTATTTCTATAAAAATTACCACCGATCATTTTATTGTGATTGTGGAGGACGATGGTCCCGGCGTACCAGAGGATCAACAAGAGCGAGTGTTTGAATCCTTTGTGCGTATTTATAGTGAGCAAAATAATCGGAGTGGCTTTGGACTGGGATTGGCACTTGTTAAGCGCATCATGGATTGGCATTTTGGCTCGGTAAGCTGCGGGCATTCACGCCTTGGTGGCGCAGAATTTACTCTGGTGTGGCCTCGATAAAAAATACATATCACCCAATAAACTCCGCCAAAATTTGAGCGCCATATTTTTGTGCATAAAAAATGTGTGCAAAGAGCCACTTAATTTCATATATCTGCATGATTGGATGCAATGTCTAGTTATAGTTCAAAGTTTTAACTGGCAATTTAAAGTGTATTTATGCGCCATATATTTGAACTGAAACCTCCGAATAGACTGAAATAGCGCTTTTCATGGTGTTTAAGAGCGGCTACTATAGCCCCGTTTTTTAGGGGGGCAGCGTGTCTGCTTGTGCATAAACCAAAAATAACCTAAAAAATTGTCAGAGTTTGTTAATAAAGCCTTCTTAGCTGGTGAATGTAGCTATACTGCTACGACTAAGGCGAAGGTGCTTTAGAGCTTACTCCGTGAGATTGTAGCTACAACTGCCAAGCTAGTAAGTTGGTTTGTACTGCGATGTCATTTTTTGCAGGTGAAATTCAGAAGGTGGCAGCTAAGTTATGTCATATCACGCCAA
>CAZZEV010000138.1:0-7668 GCA_964653305.1 uncultured Cellvibrionaceae bacterium
AACCGACTTTTGTGAATGCCGTAAGCAAAATAAATTACAAGACCAACCGCCAGCCATAATAGAAAACGTACATGAGTGTGCCACGGCAAAAACGCGATTAAAGCGGCGCAAGAAATAACACCTAATACCGGCAGAATTATACCGCCAGGCATTTTGAAGGGGCGCTTTAAATCTGGGTGAGTTTTGCGCAACACAATTACGCCAATACACACCAAAACAAAAGCCGCGAGCGTGCCAATATTCACTAACTCAGCAAGCGCGCTGAGCGGCATAAAACCCGCCATTACTGCCATAATTAACCCGCAGATAACCGTGTTTTTTACGGGGGTTTGCGTTTTCTTATTCACACTTGCAAAGAAAGGCGAGACCAAACCATCGCGCGACATAGCGGTAAGAATTCGCGTGAGTGCATAATACAAAACCAACATCACAGTGGTTAAACCGGCGATAACGCCCGTTGCAACTAATGCTGATGCCCAGCTCACACCTATGCGCTCTAAACCAAATGCAACGGGCGATGACACATTGAGTTCTTTGTAGGAAACCATACCGGTAAGCACACCCGACACCACGATATAAATCACGGTGCAGAAGATTAGCGAAGCGAGAATACCGATGGGAACATCGCGTTGCGGTTTATTGGCTTCTTCGGTAGCGGTAGATACCGCATCGAAACCTACATAGGCAAAAAACACCACCGATGCGCCGGCGAGAATACCAATCGGCTTACCCATTTCATCATAAGAAAACCAACCGAAGGGAATAAAGGGAGACCAGTTTTCGGGGTTAATATGAAATATGCCTACCGATAAAAAAATTACAATAGCTAACAATTTCACAAATACCATACCGGTATTTAATCTAGCGCTTTCTTTAACTCCCGCAATTAACATAAACATCAACACTAAAATAATAGTGAATGCAGGCAAGTTTACAATTCCACCGTCGGGCAAACCAGTAACCGAGTTAACCGCAAAAGGGCCTTTCGTTAGATAATCTGGCAAACCTAAATCAATCGCATGCAGAGCATTGTTAAAATATCCTGCCCAACCATTTGCAACTGCTGCGGTAGCTACGCCGTACTCCAAAATTAAATCCCATCCGATAATCCAAGCGATAAATTCGCCAAAGGCGGCGTAAGAATAACCGTAGGCGCTACCCGCACCGCCCACACTTGAGGCCAATTCTGCATAGGCAAGCGCTGCAAAAGCACAGGCCAAACCCGCAATAACAAATGACACAATTACTGCGGGGCCAGATGTGGTGGCGGCGGCAACGCCGGTAAGTACAAAAATACCAGTCCCTATAATGGCGCCTATTCCCATCAAGGTTAAATCAAATGCACTTAAACAGCGCTTTAAGCCGATATTATCCAAATCATCAACCACGGCTTTTTTGCGCAGCAATGCATTAAAAAACGAGCCTTTGGGCATTTTATTCTCCAATTTATTTTTCATTAGGCGATTTAAAGTAGAAAAATGAATTCTTATTAAAAAAAAGACTTACATATTGTTAAGCAGGGCAAGACTTATGCCAGTGACATACGTACATTTTATTATTTTGCTTCTACAATGATGACAGATTGTGTGCTTATTTGACGAGTAATTTAGTGGCCTGAAACACGCGTAATTGAGTGTTATTTTCAGTGTTACCATATTCGTCTAGAGTAAATACCTAGAAGAGAAATCAGCTCCACAAATAGACATCGTCTTAAGTAGCCTGCTCTAGGCCTAGGCAGAAATGGAAATCAAGATGATCGCAACCAAAATCCGCACCGCCACTTCACTCAATGCGTGGTTAGCATTTTGCCTGTTTGCCGCATTGGTGATTACCTTTGCGCTTTATATTTACTCCGTTAGACAAGTTGAGCGCGCCCACGACATGCGCCATAAATCCTTTTTAACGACCGAGGAATTACGCCAATCATCTGATGATCTCACCCGTATGGCGCGCAGCTACATTGCCACCGGCAACCCGATTTACAAGCAGTCTTATATAGATATTGTTGCGATTGCCGAAGGTCACCTACCACGCCCCAAACATTACACCAATAGCTACTGGGAGCTAGCCGTCGTTGGCAAACAGCCAATCTCCACCGAAGCCCCCATGTCCATGCTGGAATTATTCCGCGTGAATGGTTTTACGGCGCATGAGCTGGATATATTAAAAGCCTCCAAAATCAACTCTGATACTTTAACTAACACCGAACTTGCCGCCATGGCACTGATTGAACAAGCAGGCTCTGAACTTGAAGCTAATCGGCGACAAGCAATGTCCATGGTGTTTGGCGATGACTACAACCGCGCCAAGGTAAATATCTTGCAACCCATCAATCAATTCTACCAACTGCAAGATGCACGAACACTTGAGGCGGTACGCCAAGCTGAGCACAAGGCGATGATCATCTTGGTGATGTTAATTGGTTTTGGCCTGAGCCTTATGTTTATGTTATGGCGCATTAACCAAGCGGTACGTATAACACTGGGCGGCACAGTCAATGAGATTTACCAACAAATTAAACTCATCGGTACTGGCAATTTCTCCATCCCCATTAAACTCGCACAAAGCCAAGAAAATAGTGTTTTAGCGTGGTTAGCGGAAACTCAACGTAATTTGCAGCAGTTGCGCCAAGAGCGCTTGCAAATGGAAAGCGCCAAACAGGCGAGCGACGAGCGCTATCGTATTTTGTTTAATCACGCACAAATCGGCATCAATGTGTTTAGTGCCGATGCCAATAGTTTTCTGATCGATTGCAACCCCTTCATATGCGGCATGCTTGGTTACACAGCGGAAGAGCTGCGCCAGCTGCGCCCCGGCGATGTCGTGGCTGATGAAGAGCAAAATGAAGTTGAGCCTGCACTCGAACAAATTGCATCTAACCCCAACTATTTCCGCGAATGGATATTGAAGCGTAAAGATGGCTCTACCTTTCCCGCTGAAGTTGTCGCCACCAGCCTGCCTGATGGCACCATGATGTCCATGGCACTTGATATCACCGAGCGCAAACTCGCCGTAGAGCAACTGCGTAGCAGTGAAGAGAATCTTGCGATTACCCTGCAGTCCATTGGCGACGCCGTTATAGCAACAGATACACAAAGCAAGGTTACCCGCATGAACCCTGCGGCCGAACATTTAACGGGATGGCAGCTATCCGAAGCCATTGGGCAACCCTTAACTAAGGTTTTCCATATTATTAATGCCGGCACTCGCGAGACCGCACGCAACCCCGCTGAGCTGGTGATGGAGCACGGCAATGTTGTCGGCCTTGCCAACCATACTGCGCTTATTGCGCGCGACGGTAAGGAATATCAAATTTCCGACAGCGCAGCGCCTATACGCGATTCTTCTGGCAAGATCGTAGGCGTGGTACTGGTATTCAGCGATGTGACGGAGAAATACAGAGCCGAAGCAGCACTACGCGAGAAGGAGTGGCTGCTATCCGAATCACAACGTATCGCAAATATAGGTAGCTGGAGCTTTGACATCCAGAAAAACAAACTCACTTGGTCTGAAGAAACTTACCGGATTTACGGCGTGTCTCCAGACACCTTCGAACCGACTAGAGACTCATTTTTAAGCCTCATTCACCCCAATGACTTACATGTAATTTTGGAAGCCGCTGCCGCGATTGAGGCTGGAAAGCCCACTAAAGATGAGTTTCGCATCATTACTCCATCAGGTGAGATTCGCCACATCAGTGGCCATGCTGAATTTTTACCGGCCAGCCTCTCCTCGCCTGCACGTATGGTGGGTACAGCCCAAGACGTTACTGCACTAAGACGTGCCGACGAACGCTTCCGCCGCACCTTTAAACTCATTCCAAATCCCTTAACGCTGCAAACTACAGAGGGTGTGATGCTCGATTGTAGCGATGCATTCTGCGAGCTCACTGGTTTCACCCACGCCGAAGTCGTTGGTCGTGATATAGGTAGCCTGAATATATGGATTGACCCAGAGCAACGCACACAGTTGCGCGAGATTTTATTACGCGAAGAGAAAGTCGATAATTTTGAATTTAAATTACGCCGCAAAAATGGCGAACAACGCTTTATGCAGATTTCTGCACGCTACCTCACCACCGAACCAGAACCCATTTTACTGGCTGTAGCCCACGACATTACATCGCGCAAGCAAGCAGAAGAGACCGTGCGCGAGTCTGTACTCCACACCCAAGCGATTTTAGACAATATGTTCGATGGGGTGATTACCATCAACACTCAGGGAATTATTGAGTCTTTTAATAAGGCTGCCAGCCATATTTTTGGCTACCAGCAAAATGAAGTGTTGGGGGAAAATGTTACCATGCTCATGCCGTCGCACTATAAAAGCCCGCATGAAAACTATCTCAGACTTCACGAAGAAAGCCTAGACGGACAAGTATTGAATACTCTGCGTGAAGTAGAAGGCCAACGCAAAGACGGCGAACGTTTCCCCATGAGTCTCTCCATCACCAAAATTTTTCGAGCGGGCAAAATCACCTTTGTCGGTGTAATTCGCGATATTAGCCAGCAGCGCCGAGATGAAGAGGAAATTTACCGCCTCGCGTTTTATGATCCGCTCACCAACTTACCCAACCGTCGTTTGCTTTACGACCGCTTACAACAGGCGATTCACACCTCTTGCCGCACCGATCAACACGGCGCACTGATGTTTCTCGACCTCGACCACTTCAAACAGCTGAACGACAGTTTAGGGCACGATGTCGGCGATATTCTTTTGCAACAAGTGGCTTCGCGCCTACAGGCCTGCGTGCGCGAAGGCGACAGCGTCGCACGTATGGGTGGTGATGAGTTTGTGATGCTGATTGAAGCCTTGAGCGTTTACCCTAACGAGGCGGCATCTCAAGCAGAAACTATCGCCCACAAAGTATTGGCTTCGCTGTCCCAACCCTATCGCCTACGCGAACACACCTATGTGATCACTCCCAGTATTGGAATAGTGGTATTTCTCCACCAAGAAGAAACATTTGACGAATTAATTAAAAAAGCCGATGTCGCCATGTATCAAGCCAAAACAGCAGGCCGCAACAATGCGCGCTTTTTTGACCCCACCATGCAAGCAGCTGTTTCAGTGCGGGTTGAACTGGAAAAAAGCATGCGCTTGGCGTTAGAGCGAAACGAATTTATATTGCATTACCAATTTCAAGTGGATAGCCAAGGCGCGCCAACGGGCGTAGAAGCGCTGGTTCGCTGGCATCACTCAGAACATGGTATGGTTTCACCTGCGTCCTTCATTCCCTTGGCAGAAGAAACAGGCATGATTTTGACGATCGGCCAATGGGTATTGGAAACTGCTTGTGCGCAATTGGTGAAATGGGCGGCAACCCCTATGACCGCCAAATGGACTATGGCGGTGAATGTGAGCGTGTCACAATTTGCCCAGCCTAGTTTCGTCGCCAATGTAGAGAAGGCACTGCAAAAAACGGGGGCGAATCCGCAGCTCCTCAAGCTAGAACTCACCGAGAGTATGCTGGCGAAGGATGTTGAAGACGTCATTGTCAAAATGTTTGAGATTAAAGCATTGGGCGTTAAGTTCTCATTGGATGATTTTGGGACTGGCTACTCGTCCCTATCCTATTTAAAACGGCTGCCACTCGATCAGCTCAAAATCGACCAATCCTTTGTGCGCGACCTACTCACCGACACCAATGATGCCACTATTGCACGCACAATTATCGCTTTAGGTCACAGCCTGAGTTTAAGTGTTATTGCCGAGGGCGTAGAGACAATTGAGCAGCGTGATGCACTGGCGGTTATGGGCTGCGATGCCTACCAGGGTTATTATTTTGCACGCCCAGTTGCAGCCGAATCCCTAGCGGAAACAGTACGAAAAATTCCGCGCTAAACCCATCACTCCAACCAAATCAAACTGGCCATTCGGCCCGTCACCTTATCACGGCGGTAGGAATAAAAATCTTCCGCCTGCGAGTAGGTGCAGTAATCACCGCCGAATATTTGCGTAACGCCCAACGCATTCAATTCGGCGCGCGCGAGTGCGTAAATATCCGCATAGAAATGCAGTGGGCGCTGCGCAGAAACAAAGGCATTTGCAATGGCATCAGCATGAGCGGGAGTGAGGGCCGATTCAAAGAAAGCCTCCAACACATCCACCCCCACTTCAAAATGTGGTTGCGATATGGCTGGGCCTAAATAAGCGAGAATTTTTTTCGGTGAACCCGTAAATTTTTCGAGTGCTTTCGCAGTAATTCCTTTGGCAAGACTGCGCCAACCGCAGTGAATTGCCGCCACTTGAGTACCCGCTTCGTCACACAGCAAAATCGGCAAACAATCCGCAGTCATCACCAAGCAGGCTTGCCCCACTTCTTTGCTAAAGCTGCCATCGGCGGTGCGCACTAACCCATCATCTTTTGCATCAACTACTTTTATACCGTGAATTTGCTCAAGCCACTGCGGTGCTTTGGTTAAACCTAATTGCTCGCACAAGGCTGCGCGATTTTGCCCAACCCGTTCAGGCTCATCGCCCACATGCAAACCCAGATTGTTGCTGGCGTAAGGCGCAAGGCTGACACCACCTTTGCGAGAGGTAATACACGCCCGCACATTTGCAGGCACTGGCCAATTGGGGATGATGTGATGCGTCTTATCCATGATGATATTTAGATTTACTCGTCCTTAGGTTCATGTTCATAACCGCTCTTAAGCGCAGCCAACAAACCTTTGAAGTCCTCTGGAATTGGCGCAGTCCACTCGGTGTATTCGCCAGTACCGGGATGCTCTAAGCCCAACTTGGCCGCATGCAACGCCTGACGCGGGAAAGCTTTAAGTGCTTCAATCAAATGCGCGTTAGCGCCCTTAGGAATTTTAAAGCTCTTGCCGTAGGTCTTATCGCCCACCAAAGCAAAACCAATATGCGCCATATGCACACGAATTTGGTGAGTACGGCCGGTTTCCAATTTCACTTTGATGTGGGTGTGGTGAGGGAAGCGAGTCGCCACGCGGTAGTGAGTCACTGCGCGCTTACCGCCTTGGCTTAACACTGCCATAAGCTTACGGTGAATTGGGTGGCGCCCCATAGGTGCATTCACGGTGCCGCCGCCAGTCATAGCGCCTACGGCAACGGCTTCGTATTCACGGCTTACCGTGCGGTCAGCCAACTGCGCCACCAAATCGGTGTGGGCCTCCAAGGTTTTCGCCACTACCATCAAGCCAGTGGTTTCTTTATCCAAACGATGCACAATCCCCGCGCGCGGCAGGTTAATCAACTCTGGAATATGGTTGAGTAGCGCATTCACCAAGGTGCCGGTATAGTTGCCCGCCGCTGGGTGAACCACCAAACCTGCTTGCTTGTTAATAATCAACAAGTCGTCATCTTCATGAACGATATCCAGCTGAATTTCTTCTGGCTGCCAATCGCCTTGCGCTTCTAATTCAGCGTTTAAATCAAGGGTTTCACCGCCAATCACCTTGTCTTTTGGTTTGCCAATCACACCGTTAATTTTGAGCTGCCCGTCCTTAATCCAACTTTGTAGGCGCGAACGTGAAAAATCAGGGAACAACTCAGAAGCTGCTTGGTCGAAGCGCAGTCCACTCATAGAGAATGGCACTTGCACGGTTAGTTCAAAAACATCTTTCATTTACGAGTAAAACCTCAGGTTAAAAACGAATGCCGCTTTGGTATCGGCATGCTCTGTGTTTAAATACGCCCCTA
>CAZZEV010000139.1:0-7618 GCA_964653305.1 uncultured Cellvibrionaceae bacterium
TGCTGAGCGTTCCGGCTGTTGCATCGAAATCGTAGACTTTGATTTGATGAGTGGGCGAATCGGCGTGGTAGAGTTTTTTGGAATCCAAGCTCCAACATAAGCTATTGGAAATTGCCAAACCGGAGAGATGTTGCGATGCATCCCCTGCTGCATCTAAACAAAATAACCCCGCGCATTGCTCAGGCGTATTTTTTTGCTCAACGATAGAACCCGCCCAAAAACGCCCCTGGCGATCTGCTCGGCCATCGTTTAAACGGTTGCCCACTAAATGCGCTTCTGGTTTGGCAAGCCATTCAACCGCGCCGGTGTTTTTATCAAACCATGCAAAGCCCGACGCCAGCGCCAGCAAAATCCGATCATCGCTCTCACAAAACGTGAAGCAACCAACAGGTTCTGGTGTAGACCAACGCTGTAAATCTTTCGACGCCAGACGATACCGAAAGAGAATATTAGATTTAATGTCTGTCCACCACACGGCTTGCTCGCGGTGATTCCACTGCACACCCTCACCTAAAATATTGGCGCAGGGGATTTGATCTATGAGTTCGTACTTGGGCATAAAATTCTTATTAATATTTAATCTGTTTATTGGCGGCAAAAAAAACGCCCCTTACGGAGCGCTTTTTCCAAGGTACTCTAATTTACCACCACAGCGCATAAATTGCTGCCAAAACCAGCAAAACGCCTAAGGCAGCAACATTAAAACCTGTCGTTGTATTAAAACTGATATCGCTAATCTCAATCCCTTTGGGTTGATCTTTAGCACCAGCAACATAGGTAACAATAACGGCTAGGGCTACACAGATAACAAACACAATACTGACACGATCCATAAAGGGTACTTCAGGTAAATATATTTTTAACAGCCATGAGAATACAACCGATGCAATAGCCGCCGCCAAAGCTGAGTTAGCTGTCGCTTTTTTCCAGAAGAAACCAAACAAGAAAATCACCACAATACCAGGGGTAAAGAAACCCGTGAACTCTTGAATAAATTGGAAGGCTTGCTCAGATTTACCGACTAAAGGCTTCGCTAAAACGACGGCAATAACCATAGCGATAAATGCGGTAGCGCGACCAATAAACACTAATTTATGTTCGGACGCCCCAGGATTAAGGGATTTTTTATAAATATCCATGGTAAAAATTGTGGATACGCTGTTACTCATAGAGCTGAGCGACGATGCAATAGCCGCAACCAATGCTGCAAAGGCAACGCCCAACAAACCGTGCGGCAATAGTTTCATCATTTCTGGATAAGCTTGATCGGGCTTAGATAAATCTGGCGCTAATACCACCGCACAAATACCTGGCAAGACTACAATAATAGGCACAAACAATTTTACATAGGCCGCAAACGCCATACCTTTTTGTGCTTCTTGAATACTTTTAGCTGCAAGCGCACGCTGAATAATATATTGGTTAAAGCCCCAGTAACTGATATTCATAATCCACAAGCCGCCAATCAATACCGAAATACCCGGCAAACTAATGTAGTTAGGATTTTCAGGCGATAAAATCATATCGAATTTTTCAGGTGCTTTTTCTAATAAAGTGGTAAAGCCATTTATGATTCCTGTACCGCCAGCAATTTGATTTAGCGCCAAATAACTCACAAACAGGCCACCCACCACCAACAAAATCACTTGAATAATATCCGTCATTGCAACGGCTTTTAAACCGCCATAAATAGAATAGGTCATTGAAAAGAGTGCAAGGAAAATCATGCCGTATAACATATCCACACCCAGGAATTGCGAAATTGCCAGCGAACCCAAATAAAGAACTGAGGTTAAATTTACAAAGGTATAAAGCGCCAACCAGAAAATAGCCATGACGGTGCGCACACGACCATCGTAGCGATCTTCTAAAAATTGCGGCATGGTGAATATGCCTTTGGCGAGAAAAATAGGCAGAAAATATTTTGCAATCAAGATCAGGGTGATCGCTGCCATTAACTCATAAGCGGCAATACCCATCCCGATAACATAACCTGAGCCAGACATGCCGATTATTTGCTCAGCAGAAATATTGGCCGCAATGAGCGATGCACCTATCGCCCACCAAGGCAAAGATTTACTCGCCAAAAAATAATCATTGGCATTTTTTTCGTGACCTTTTTCATCACGAGAAACCCAATAGGCAACAAATAAAAGCACTGCGGTATAAATAACCAATACGGCTATATCAACACCATTTAAAATCATGATTGACCTCGAGTAAAATGTGCTTTTTATCAGCACCTTGTTATTAATAGAGCGTTAGCCGCTCACTGGAAAAACTAGCCTGAACTATTTTTATTTTGTACAACAATCTATGACACTAATTCTTCAATATCAGAAGGCGAA
This sequence comes from uncultured Cellvibrionaceae bacterium, assembly GCA_964653305.1. Taxonomy (GTDB): domain Bacteria; phylum Pseudomonadota; class Gammaproteobacteria; order Pseudomonadales; family Cellvibrionaceae; genus Cellvibrio. The sequence goes on from CAZZEV010000139.1 coordinate 2,349, forward strand.
GGATTGAACCAAAGAATTTCGAACACTAGCAAAGTAGTATTTATAATACTTAATTAATTTATTATAAAAAAACGCGCCAGTCAGCGCGCTTTTAAACCTAGGTGTTTAAATCCGGCCGCCATCCACAATCATTTCTTGTGACGTGATCATGGCCGAATCATCGGACGCTAAAAAGAGCGCGAGCTTGGCCACATCGTGTGCCCCTAAGCGCTTTTTTAAACAAACACGTTTCATTAACTCTTCTTCTTGCTCAGACGACAACCATTTTTCAAGCTGTTTTGGCGTTGCCACCCAGCCCGGTAAAATCGAATTAACGCGAATATTGTCCGCACCAAAATCGGTGGCGAGCGCTTTGGAAATCCCCAAAATACCCGCTTTGGCAGCAATGTAACTCGCTAAATTTGGCGGTGCAAAATGGGTATTGATAGAACTGATATTGACAATCGAGCCACCGCCTTGGGCTTTCATCATTGGCTGCACGGTTTGCGCCGAGAAAAATACAGGGTGCAAATTAACAGCCAAACTTTGATGCCACTGCGTTTCAGTAAGGCTTTGAGTCACATAACGCTGATCGTTGGCAGCGTTATTAATGAGCACACGAATATCGCCCAGTTGCTTTTGCGCGTTGTAAATACAGGTGCGCAATGCCTCTATATCGCTCACATCGCAATGCTGAAATAGCGGAGCAGGTAAACCCTTGGTGAGCAGATAATCACAGAGTTGCTCAGCGGCTTCTTGATCAACATCTACAAATGCAACCAATGCACCTTGAGCTAAAAAAGCTTCAACCAAACTTGCGCCAATACCTGTGGCTCCGCCGGTAATAAACACTGGGCGATTTTCTAGGCTTGCGTAGCGCGTGTAGCTGTCGTGAGTAGAATAGCTGTACATGTGTACTCTCTGGGCATTATCAAGCCAAATAAGTTTTGGCATTCATCAAAGCGATGAGACTCTTAAGCGTTCAAACAAGGCGGATAATTTAATCCGTTTTTGGTGTCTTAACTAAGGATAAATTAATCAACTGCATAACTTCATTGAGCAAATACTTAACTGACTCGGACGCCGCATCTGGGTTCCCCGCCAAAATCTCATCATAGATTTTTTTGTGATCTTCGTAGCTCGCGTTGAATACACCTTTTAGTTGATTGGTGCTGGCGATACTAACGCGCAAGGCGACCTGAATAAACTGGCGCAGCTGCAAGAAAAAGCGGTTGTTGCTGGCAGCCAGTATAGCGGTGTGAAATTCTATATCAGCACTCAAGGGGTCATCTTGACCAAGATCTGCTTTGCGCATGCGCTCAAGTGCATCGCCAATGGCCTTCATTTTGGGCTGATCTTGGTTGTTGTCGGCCGCTAGACGGGCTGCTTCTGGTTCAATGGCAATACGCAATTGCGTGAACTCGCGCAGTAAATCTAAGGATGGGCGCGCGTGGAGTGTCCATGCCAAAACATCCGGGTCAAACATATTCCATTGCGTGCTGGGCATAACGCGAATGCCTTGGCGCGGGCGCGATGCCAGCAGCCCCTTGGCCGTGAGCATTTTCACCGCTTCGCGGGTTACGCTGCGACTGATATTAAATTGTTGAGACAACTCTGCTTCAGTAGGAAAGCTTTTATCAACGGCGTAACTACCTTGGATGATAGCAGCGCCTATTTGATGAGTGAGTTGGTGAGTGAGGTTTCGACCGGAATCCAACATCTTCTTTAGCCTATTTATATTATGTATGTGCATTATACGCCGAGAGATTGAGCTGTGAACAGACAATCAACAACCCCAACAACACCAGTGTCATAGCCGCAAATCTCGACACTCGGGCAAAAAAAAACCCATATCACGAGGATATGGGTTTTTGCGGTCTAGCGAAATAGCTATTTATCAAGATCTACGTGACGCACATCTTCACCGTTCACAAGATAGATCACATATTGCGCTAAATTGCGGGCATGATCGCCGATACGCTCAAGCGCGCGCAACGACCACATAATGTTAAGTACGCGAGTAATACTGCGTGGGTCTTCCATCATAAAGGTCACTAACTCGCGCATGGCAGTACCGTATTCCATATCCACGGTGCGATCCATTTGTACCACTTCACCAGCCATATCCACATCCAAACGAGCAAAAGCGTCGAGTGAATCCTGCAACATGCGCGATACCAACCCGCCAATATGGCGAACCTCTACGTAACCGCGAGGTGCCATACCCTCAGTACTCATGGCAATCGCTTGGCGAGCAATTTTACTAGCCTCATCGCCAATGCGCTCTAAATCCGTAATCGCTTTGGTAACCGCAATCACTAAACGTAAATCGCTCGCTGCAGGCTGGCGACGAGCAAGAATGAGAATACATTCTTCGTCGATAGACATTTCCATGGAGTTAACCATTTTGTCGGCACGCACAACTTGATCCGCTTTAGCAATATCGGCTTCCACCAAGGCAGAAATTGCGTCGTTCACTTGACGCTGCGCCATGCCGCCCATTTCAGAGAGGTGCTTGCGAATATCGTCTAGTTCATTGTTGTACTGTTGCGATATGTGATGCGTGTGGCTAGTAATATCCATAGTCGGGACTCCACCAAATTGGGCCGAAACGGCCTGATAAATATTGAATTAATGTCAAACTTTAAAAACGTATACGGTGCAGCGCTGGCTAGGCAAATTTGTTTCGAAAAAGCGGAGTTGATTTTAATCAATCACTCACCGCATCCATGCGGTTGGCCCTTCGGGCGGCTCCGCCGTGTAAATTGCTCCTGCAATTTTTGAGCATTTTTCGATAACAAATTTAACGCCGCCAGAGCAAACAAGTTAGTTTTTAATTAGCCGTAGCGACCAGTAATGTAGTCTTCAGTTTGTTTCTTTGTTGGATTGGTAAACAAGGTATCGGTATTACCATACTCAACCAAATCACCCATGTACATAAATGCGGTGTAGTCAGAAACACGCGCCGCTTGTTGCATGTTATGGGTAACAATTACAATGGTGTATTTATCTTTTAATTCGTAAATTAATTCTTCAATTTTTAGTGTAGAGATTGGGTCGAGCGCTGAAGCTGGCTCGTCGAGCAAAATTACTTCTGGCTCAATCGCTACCGCACGCGCAATGACCAAACGCTGCTGTTGACCACCTGACAAACCAAACGCATTGTCATGCAAACGATCTTTTACCTCGTCCCACAAGGCTGCACCGCGCAGTGAATTTTCCACCACCGTGTCCAAAACACGCTTTGAGTTTACACCCTGCAAGCGCAAACCATAGGCAACGTTTTCATAAATTGATTTAGGGAAGGGGTTCGGCTTTTGGAACACCATACCCACTTGACGACGCAGTTCTGCAACATCTACTTTTTTGTCATAGATATTTTTGCCATCCATTAGAATCTCACCTTCTACACGGCAAGAATCCACCAAATCATTCATACGGTTAAAGCAGCGCAGCAAGGTAGATTTACCGCAACCAGAAGGCCCAATAAACGCAGTCACTTTTTTCTCTGGAATCAATAGACTGACGTTATTTAAAGCGCGCTTTTGGTCGTAATAGAGATTGAGATTTTTTACTTCAAGCTTCGTTGTTTCAGCGGTTGCTGTAGTAGTCATAACCTTTGCCTGCTCAATAATAATAAATTTTGATGTCACCTTGATTGCGATTCAGTGACAAGATTGCAAATCACCAACAAACTTAATCCGATGCGGTACGATATTTTTCACGCAAGTTGTTGCGAATTTTTATCGCCGTCACATTCAGCAACACAATCAACATCACTAACACAAGCGAGGTCGCATATACCAATGGACGCGCTGCTTCTACGTTGGGGCTCTGGAAACCCACGTCGTAAATGTGGAAGCCCAAGTGCATAATTTTTTGATCCAAATGCAGATAAGGATAAATATTATCCACTGGTAAGGCTGGCGCCAATTTCACAACACCTACCAACATGAGCGGCGCCACTTCACCCGCCGCGCGGGCAATTGCTAAAATCAAGCCAGTCATCATTGCGGGTGTTGCCAGCGGTACAACGACTTTCCAAAGTGTTTCAGTTTTTGTTGCGCCCAATGCCAAACTACCTTGACGAATGGTACTTGGAATACGCGACAAACCTTCTTCAGTAGACACAATGACAATTGGCAAGGTTAAGAGCGCTAAGGTCAACGATGCCCAAAACAAACCAGGGGTACCAAAGGTGGGCGACGGCAAACTTTCCGCATAAAACAATTGATCGAGGTTTCCACCTAAATAGTACACAAAGAAGCCTAGACCAAATACGCCATAAACAATGGACGGAACGCCTGCAAGGTTGTATACCGAAATTCGGATGACCCGTAAAAACCAACCATCTTTTGCGTATTCGCGCAAATAAATTGCAGCAAGCACACCAAAGGGCGTCACCATAATCGCCATCACGATAACCATGATGAAGGTACCGAAAATCGCAGGGAAAATACCGCCTTCGGTATTGGCCTCGCGCGGCTCCTCGGTCATAAATTCCCAAAAGCGCTCTAAATAATCACCAAGCTTTGCAAACACGCCCATCTCATTTGGGCGAGTAATACGAACCAAATTCGCCAGAGGTAAGGTTACCTCTTTGCCATCTGCGGTTTTAGCGATAATTTGGTCGCGCTTAGCTTGTTCTGCTAAAAGATCACGTTCTTTCTTAACCACATCATATTCAGCTTCCAAGGCTGTTTTACGCTCAGCCAAAAGCGCATCGGCTTCTGCCAAAGCGGCACCCGTAAAGCCTTTAAGCTCAAGCCGGCGGTGCTCCAATTTCAGTTCTTGAATTTGGTTGTTGATGGTGCCGATTTGTACTTTTTCGATATGGGTAATTTTTTCATGCAGCTCTAATGCGCGCTTTAAACGTGCATCAACTTCTTGCGCAAAGTTAGCTGAGTCTTTGTTAACAACCAATTTCCCGGCTTCACTCAGCGATTCTAAATATCCGTAAAAATTTCCCCACTCGCGACGCTCAATTGCTACTGCATTCGCGGGGTATTCCCACTCGTTCATGCCCAACTCAAGCGTCCAAATAAAATCACGCCCCGTAATATCGCGATTACCTAGCTTCATTAAATAACGAGTAATCAATTCACGGTCCGCGGGGATAGTGAAGCCGTTATCACGCGCTACAGCCGCCGGAATAACCTCAGAGCGTACCAACTCGCCAAGAATGACTTGTTTATGGCCGGTTTTATCCGTGGTGCTGGTTAAGACAATGTCAGCAGGCCAAAAGTGACCAAAGCCGCGCACTGCAATCAAACCCAAGAGGCCAATCACCA
>CAZZEV010000140.1:0-731 GCA_964653305.1 uncultured Cellvibrionaceae bacterium
CCACCATGTCGATGAATGCGATAGAAGCCTTTTATATCGCCCATCTCGGCCGCGAGGCTCTCGCGGCATTCAGCTTTACCTTCCCGGTGGTTATGGTGCTTACCAGCGTTGGCATTGGTTTGGGTGCGGGTACTTCATCCGCTATTGCGCGCGCTATTGGCGAGGGCGATGAGCACAAAGCCCAGCGGCTTGCGACCGATGCCATGAGTCTCACGTTTATTCTATCGGTTGCTGTTTGTGTGCTGGGGTGGCTCACGCTAGAGCCCTTATTTTTAGCGATGGGTGCAACGCCAGAGCTTATCCCCTTAATCCGTTCCTACATGTCTATTTGGTATTTCAGTGCGCCTTGTCTCTTGGTGCCCATGGTCAGTCTTGCTGCCTTAAGGGCTATGGGGATGAGTCAGATTCAAGGCTATCTCATGAGCGGGGCAGCTCTATTTAACGCCTTGCTCGCCCCGCTTTGTATTTTTGGCTACGGCATTATTCCTGCGCTAGGTCTGCAAGGTGCGGCTATAGCAACCTTGATTACGCGCTTATGTATGTTGGTAATTGCCTTGGTGATTTTGCGCTGGCGAGTGAACTTATTGATTAATCCCTTTGCTGGTTGGCTGCCTGTTTTCGTTTCTTGGAAAATCATTTTTTATGTCGGTGTACCAGCTATGTGCGCTAATGTCATCATTCCGGTTGCCAGCGCCATAGTGGTTAAAATGATGGCGGCTTATGGTACTGAT
>CAZZEV010000140.1:770-7617 GCA_964653305.1 uncultured Cellvibrionaceae bacterium
CGGTGTAATTGGGCCGTTCTTTGGTCAAAACAGTGGCGCAGGAAAATACGCGCGTTTAAGTGAGGCCGTGAATGTCTTAACTCGTTTCAGTTTAGTTTTAGGTTTGGTGTTGGCGATTGCGCTATGGTTTTTGGGCGGCACTATTGCAAGCTTGTTTGGTGGGCACGCTGAAGTAGTTGCGATCGCCGCTAGTTATCTGGCAATTGCGCCTATCAGCTATGGTGCCTACGGCATTATTATGTCAATCAACGCTGCGTTTAATGGTTTGGGTCGTCCTTGGCCCGCTATGACGCTCTCGGCAGCGCGGGTGTTGTTTGTCTATATACCCTTGGCTTATACCGGTCAGCTGCTCTGGCAAATGCAGGGTATTTTTATTGCTACGGCGGTTACCAATGTGCTTATTGGTATTTGGGGTTGGTGGTGGATTCGTCGCCACATAGATCAATTGCAGCAACACTCGCAACAACATCTAAAAGGCTGACTAGGCTATAATCGCCGGCTTTTTATCGCACCTTGCCTTTTATCGCATCTTATTATTACTGAGCCTTTTGTAGATCATCATGATTAACCTAAAAACTGAACTCGCCAATCGCCGTACCTTCGCCATTATTTCTCACCCGGATGCTGGTAAAACCACCGTAACGGAAAAGTTATTACTCTGGGGTAATGCCATTCAATTAGCGGGTTCGGTAAAAGGTAAGCGCGGCCCCCATGCGAAATCTGACTGGATGACCATGGAGCAAGAGCGTGGAATTTCGGTGACCTCGTCGGTGATGCAATTTCCCTACAAGGGTCGTGTTGTCAATTTGTTGGATACTCCCGGCCACGAAGATTTCTCGGAAGATACTTACCGCACACTCACAGCAGTTGATTCTGTGTTGATGATGATCGATGGCGCAAAAGGTGTAGAGGATCGCACCATTAAACTAATGGAAGTTTGCCGTTTGCGCGATACCCCGATTTTAACGTTCATCAACAAAATGGATCGCGAAAGTCGCGATACGGTTGAATTATTGGATGAAATTGAAAACGTCTTAAAAATTGCAGCCGCTCCTATCAATTGGCCGTTGGGTAGTGGTAAAGAGTTTGTTGGTGTCTATAATTTCTACACTGATATTATTCATGTCTATCAATCGGGCCAAGGTCATACCATTCCCGACGATGTGCAAATCAAAGGTTTGGATAGCGAAGAAGCGACTAAGTTGTTAGGTTTTTACGCGGCGGATATTCGCGAAGAAATTGATTTTGTACGTGGCGCAACCAATCAATTTAATTTGGAAGAATATTTGGCGGGTCGTATGACGCCGGTATTTTTTGGCACTGCGCTCGGTAACTTTGGTGTGCGCGAAATGTTGGATGGTTTTGTGGAGTGGGCTCCAACGCCGCGTAGCCGCGAATCTAACGAGCGTGTAGTTGAAGCCAACGAAGAAAAATTCAGTGGTTTTATTTTTAAAATTCAAGCCAATATGGATCCTAAGCATCGCGATCGCATTGCCTTTATGCGTGTTTGTTCCGGTGTTTACCAGCAAGGCATGAAAATGAAACATGTGCGTATTGGCAAAGAAATTAGAATTGCCGATGCGGTAACTTTTATGGCGGGCGATCGCAGTGCGGTAGAAGAAGCACTCGCGGGCGATATTATCGGTTTGCACAATCACGGCACTATTCAGATTGGCGATACCTTTACCGAAGGCGAAGATTTAAAGTTCACGGGTATTCCTCACTTTGCACCAGAATTATTTCGTCGTATTCGCTTAAAAGATCCATTGAAAATGAAGCAATTACAGAAAGGTTTGCAGCAGCTTTCGGAAGAGGGTTCAACGCAAGTTTTCTTTCCTATGAGCAATAATGATATTGTTGTAGGTGCTGTAGGTGTACTGCAATTTGAAGTGGTTGCTTATCGCTTGAAAGATGAATACAAAGTAGAGGCTGTATACGAGCCGGTTAATGTCACTACGGCGCGTTGGTGTGATTGCGATGACTCGAAAAAGCTCGAAGAGTTTAAGCGTAAGTGCACTGAGAATCTTGCGTTGGACGGTGGTGGTCACTTGACTTACCTTGCGCCATCACGCGTTAATTTGTCCTTAACGCAAGAGCGTCATCCCGATGTTGTGTTTAGAGCAACGCGTGAACACTGATGAGTTGAACGCTCACAAATGAATATGTTACCGACAATTGACTTGAGGCCGCAGCGTGACGCAAGCAGAACGGAATAATGATTTAGTCTGGGATATAACAGCGTTTAATCAGCGCCAGCGCGCCATTGATTTTGTAATGGGGTTTGAGAATAAACTCTGCGTATTCTCAAGTTCTGTTGAGCAGCTGTATACCAATTACAATATCTTTTTTCCGCGCGAAGAAGCCCGCAAACTGGTGATATTACCTAACCCTTACGCGCATCACGATACCTTTAACGGTATTCCTGAAAATGCTGTCACTGCAACAGGTATGGAAATTCTGCCAGGTATTCTCAAAGATAAACCAGCTTTGTTTCTACGCATTCCTTTTAAGAACGGTACGGTGAAATTCCGCACTGTACCTTTGCAAATGGGTTTGCGTGTTGTGCAGCAGCAGTGCCCACCGGAAAAACCATTTTTGCCGGTGTTAATGAAAGGCGATTTGCGTGAGTTGGATGCATCTACCCCTTGCTTGCATTTACATCGCATACATCTAAATCGTTTAGAGTCTCACTCCACCCTTGAGAAAAATGATATTGAAAAAATCATTAAGATGCGCTTGGTTGCCTTGGGTTGATATTGCTAAAGCCTATCTCACAAGTAACAAATACCACAAAAACTAAAAAAGCCACAAAAGTGGCTTTTTTAGTTTTTAGCGATTAAGAATTATTTTTGTTGCAAGGTGAAGCGCAAAGGAGCATTAAACTCAAATGTTGAGCCGGTGATTGCATCCGGTATAGCCGTAAAGGTTGTTTTGCTAACGGCTTCAAGCGCAGCTTCATTGAGTACTTCAAACTCAGATGCTTGCGCAATATTGGTGCTTACAATGTTACCTTGGCGATTAATCACTATGGTAAGGCGCACACTACCCGTTTGCCCTTTTTCAAGAGCCTTCTTGGGATAGCGTACATTGGCGTAAACTTTTTTGAGCTGATCAGAAACATAAAATTGGCGTGCCAAGAGCGTTTGTGCAGTAAGCGCTGGTTTTTCATCGTCATCATCATTCGTGGCTGCTGCTGCAACCGCAGGTGTTGCAGCTTTTTGTGCAGCAAGTTTAGCGGCTTCAGCTTTAGCTTGTTCTGCCTTTTGAGCAGCTAATTGTTTGGCGCTATCGACAGACGATGAGCTGGAAGACTTAGCTGCAGCCTCTTTAGCTTCCTTCTCTTTCTCTGCGGCTAAGTCAGCAGCAGATTTAATTTTGCTCCAGCCTGCCACTTCGGTAGTGCGTTCTTTGCTAGGTTTAATTTTATCAAAGCGACCTTTGAGTTCGGCGCTCACGTTGCCATTTTTAAGTATCCCATCTTTGTAGTCAGATGAGAGTGGCACTTTGCCAATCCAGGTTCTTAACAACATACTAAAGAATTTATCGTTTGCAATATTTCCTAGTAATACATCATTAATGGTGATATTTACACCTTTTCCCGGCTCAGAAATAAAGGCGACGGTATCATTGGGAGCGAAGCGGCCTTTAAAAAGTCCGTCAAACTTAACCATGTTATCCGCTTGTTCTGTTAAGAGGGCTGCAGAATTGTTAATGGCCATGCCCTCAATCCACCAACGGCTGAAGCGGCGCGTGGTTACGCCGTCAGGCGAAACAATTTTTAATACCATGCGCATGGGTTGGGTATTGGCTAAAAGTTTGTCTGCATTATCGCTGAGTGGTGTGGAATAGAGTGCACCAATAAATTGCTCTTTACCTAGGTCAACATGGACTGCCATGCCGTTTAGCATAGGTTCAGCAGCGAAGGTTAATGAGCAGAAACTAGCAAGTAAAAAGCTTATGCAAAGCTTGGTTATAGATTTTAATCGCATGGCGTAAATACTCTCATTCTATTTATAGGTAGTGGTCTGATTTAGTCAAAAGTCCGTTTAAGCATATGCCCAGCTGGCTTCAAGTATAATATATAAACTTGGTCATAGGCTCTTTTATGCAGCCCAATCCGCTGACAGAAGTCTGGATTTATAGTATAGAGCAAAAATAAAACTTTAAATTTGAAAACTGGCTGTTTAGTGTCTGGTTTTTTTGTCAGAATGACCTAATGTTCACTTATCTCAATTTGTATTCTAGGGCTCCACATGGAAATAAAACTGCTGTCTAAGCTGTCTCGCGATTATGTTGAGCAGCTCTTGTCTGGCATTCCATTTTTCAAGCTAGTTAAGCAGCAGGATGCGTGGCAGTTTGAACTGTTATTGCAGGCATCACGAATAGTGACTTATTTACCGGGTGAAATTGTTCTACAGCGTGGTGATTCTGATCCGTGGTTGTTTTTTTTGTTAAAGGGCCGCTTAGCCGTTTATGTCGATGATCCCTTGAAGGGTGAGTTAATTAACTATGTAACGCCAGGCGAAGTGTTTGGTGATTTGGCTCAATTAATGGGGCAGCCGCGCACTGCAACCGTATTGGCTGAGTCTAGTTGCCGTGAATCAATAGTGTTGGCAACTGATGCCTCTATCTTTGGTGACATTAGCTCAACTCGACCTATTACTATCCAGACCAAACTTGCCTACTATCGCAACACAGTACATAACCTGCGTTGGAAGTTGGAGGTTTATAGATCGCAACATCTGCAGCATTCATTAGCTAACAAGCATCGCCAAGTAAAGCTCTATACTGGTACTAAAGAGACTCTTCAGGAGTTGAGTGCACTTCATGAGCAGGCACAGGCATTGGCTGGGCTACTACTAGAATGGAACACTGAATTTGGGGCATTAGCCGACGAATCTGTACTACCGCAAGATGCCTATAACTAATAAAAATCATATTTGAGCGCTCAACTTTCACATTGCTTTAGTCTGTATTTTGCATCTCTGTAAAAAAAACAAATAAGACTGCTACACTTTCTAATAAATTCTATTCCACTTAATATTTCACTCGGTTTCTTGGCCTATGAAATTTGAAGATATGAAGTTGATTTATGGTTACCCTCTGCAGTTGCAAACTAGCAACAGTGCTGGGCAGCCAGAGCGATTCTCCTGCCGGCTAATTGGTTGTTTACCAGGTCGAAGTATTCTTTTGTCTGTGCCTAAGCTTGCGGGTAAGTTGGTGCGTTTTCGTACGGGTCAAAAAGTTGTGGCGCGCTTAATGGTTGATAATGGGATAGGCATATTTGCAAGTGTTGTTGAAACACAAACTGCAGACCCCTATCCCATACTTCATATTAGCTACCCTGACAATGTGAGCTTTAAAGGGATTCGGGGCGCCACTCGGGTTGCTATAGATCGGCCGGTTGAGGTTTCGAATTTAACGATCATTAGCGATAAAACAATTTTGGCCAGTGTGGTAGATGTAAGTGTAACGGGTGCGCGTATTGAATCTATGTCAGCGTTTGGTGATATAGGTAATAAGATTCAGATTGCTATGAGCGTGGATGTTGCAAATATTGTTCGCGAATTAACGCTGGAGGCAATTATTCGGTCCCGCGGTGATGTTGATCCGCAAACCCCTAACGGCGCAATTGCGTATGGTGTTGAGTTTATTGAGCCGGAAGAAGATAAGCGACTGCTCTTGTATGCGTATGTTTATGCGCAAATTGGCAGTGAAGAGATCGTTGGTGGCTAATTTGTAAGTTCTCACAGAAAATAAAAAGGGGTGCCGTTTGGCACCCCTTTTTATTTGAGCTCTATATCTGACCTAAAATTACATAGGCACTATCAAGCTCAAATTAAGCAGCTGGAGTTGCTACTGCTGCTTTTGGCTTACGGCCACGCTTTGCTGCTGGTTTAGCAGCTGGTGCTTTTTTAGCAGCCGGTGCTTTTTTAGCGGCTGGAGCTTTCTTTGCTACAACTGCTTTCTTGGCAGCTGGTGCTTTCTTAGCGGCTGGTGCTTTTTTAGCTACAGCTTTCTTAGCAGCAGGAGCTTTTTTAGCTACAGCTTTTTTGGCAGCTGGTTTAGCTGCAGCTTTCTTAGCGGCAGCAGCAGTTTTCTTCGCAGCTGCTTTAGCTTTCAATGCTGCTTTTTTAGCGGCAGCCTTAGCGCGTAAAGAAGCTTTTTTATCAGCAGCTTTCTTTTTGGCGGCAGCTTTTTTAGCAGCAACTTTAGCTTTCAGTGCTTGCTTCTTGGCAGCAGCTTTAGCTTTTACAGCAGCTTTCTTGGCAGCCAATTTAGCTTTTACAGCAGCTTTCTTAGCGGCAACTTTGCTTTTTGCGGCAGCTTTCTTAGCAGCAGCTTTCGAGCGCTTAGCTACAGCGGCTTCGGCTTTAGCAACAGCTTTGTCGTGTGCAGCAGCTAACTTGTTAGCAGCTTTAATAGCAGCAACTTCTTTCTTAGCAGAAGCAACGGCGGCTTTTGCTGCATCAGCAGCTTTCTTAGCGGCAGCAACATCAGCTTTAGCAGCAGCTACAGCTTTAGCGGCAGCAGGAGTTTTCTTTTTAGCAGCAGCAGCCAATTTGCTTTGTGCAGCTTTAAGAGCCGCGCCAGCTTTAGCAGCTTCTTTTACAAGGCCAGCAATTGCTTTTTGAGCATCAGCAGCTTGAGCAGCGCGAGCCTTTGCCAATTGAGCTTTAAGGGCAGCGAGTTGTTGTTCTAAACCCGCAACTGGATTAACGGCAGTTTGTTTACGTGCAGCCATAGTGTGTGCTTCCTGTAAGTATTCGATTAGACGAAAAATGGATAAAAAGTTACAACATGTATACGTTAAAACTTTATTGAAAAAATTCAAGTTTTTTAATGC
>CAZZEV010000141.1:0-5518 GCA_964653305.1 uncultured Cellvibrionaceae bacterium
CCAAAACAGGCGAGGAAATTCCTATTAGCGCACGTCGCGTAGTGACCTTCCGTCCCGGACAAAAACTTAAGGCTCGAGTAGAAGCTTATGCTGGAACCCAGTCATAACGACGAACTCCCGGTTATACCCGGGAAGCGCTATTTCACTATCGGTGAAGTCAGTGAGCTCTGTGCGGTTAAGCCGCACGTGTTGCGCTATTGGGAGCAAGAATTCCCCCAATTAAGCCCGGTTAAACGTCGCGGTAATCGCCGTTACTATCAGCGTCAGGATGTGATGACAATTCGTCAAATTCGCTCCTTGCTTTACGATCAAGGCTTCACCATTGGTGGTGCCCGTTTGCAGATGACTAACGAGAATTCGCAGCCAGATAACAACCAGTTTTCGCAACTGGTTACGCAGATGATTGGTGAGCTAGAGCAAGTATTAAAAGTTTTAAAGTCCCGCTAATTTGTCGCGATATTAATCCTAATAGTTTGTTGCAATCCCAATGAATTAAGGTATTATGCCCGTCCCTCGCGATGCTGGCTTGTTAGCGGTATCGATCATGTGAAGAACATGAAAAGTTTTACTGTCGGAGCGTAGCGCAGCCAGGTAGCGCACTATACTGGGGGTGTAGGGGTCGTGGGTTCAAATCCCGCCGTTCCGACCAAATTCTTTAAAAAGGCGCTTATATAGCGCCTTTTTTATTGCCTGAACTTTTGTATTATTTGTTCTAAATGATTAAATTTTCAGCTGGTTGCGCCTGTAGTCTAAAGTGCTACCATGCGGCTTGATTTTTAAAGTGCTATCTATTTTCCAGAGCACGCTAGTGCATCACAATAAAAAGGGGTATTCCTGTGTCAAAACAATTAATGATTTACGACAACATCCAGCCTTTGTCTGAAAAGCACGCCAAATGGTCAGTGGGCGTTGATAACCATGAGTTTTTAACCCATCTGAATTCGGTCCCCGTATTAGCGACTGAAATTGTTTTCGCCGCGTCTGAATTCCCAATTATCTTTTCTGCTACTGGCAACGAGGGAGAGTATCTTCCGCTGGTGGTTATGGGTTTAAAAGATGGTCAAAACTTGTTGTTGAATGACAAGAACGTGCTGTCTACCCGTTATGTGCCAGCATTTGTTCGCCGTTATCCTTTTGTATTGGGTGGCAGCAACGATTCAGAAATGATGGCCTTGTGCATGGATGAAGACAGCAAGTTTTTCTCTCACGATGGCAGCAAAGGCGCGCGCTTGTTTCAAGATGATGGCTCTCATTCAGATTTTTTGAAAGAAGTCGTCGAATTTTTGAGAGACTACCAATACCGTGCTGACATGACGCGTGTATTCACCAAAAAATTGCATGAGCTTGATTTGTTAGAGCCGATGTCGGCCAATATTTCATTCAAAGACAAATCAGAGGCCAATATCAACTTGGGCGGTTTCTTCGTTGTAAAACGTGAAAAGTTAAAAGCAATTGGCGATGCAGATGCTTTGGATTTGTTCAAAAAAGATGGTCTGGAGTTGATTTATGCTCACCTCCATTCGCTCTCAAACTTCAACCGTTTGATCGATATTATGTCTGCCAAGCTGGCAGCTGAATAAGTCGCCTACTACCTAGTGTGAAAAATACTGGGTGTAAAAAGTGCTAGATGAAAAAAGCCGGAATCTCGCAAGAGATTTCGGCTTTTTTATGGGCGATTGTAAGCGCCTGCCTATGAGTCCACTCATAAATACCTGGGGAGCTGCTGCCTATTGCAGCGTTCTTTGACGAGCAGTAATTTGTTTCACTTTGCGCTCGGCGCTATTGAATGCATCGCGAACGGCAAGGTGAATTGATTCGTTGTCCTGTGTGACGGCTATTGGATGCCCCTTAATATCAATCTCAATGGAGGCGCGGAATTGTTTGCCTTTCTGTTTGTGGTTGTGGGGGGTATCTAGTACAACACGGCTGTGAATAATCTGGTCTGAAAAGCGGTTTAATTTTTCAAGTTTTTTTGAAATAACATCGTTGAGTGAAGCAGAGTATTCCATATCGCGATAGAGAACGTCGACAGCAAATTTCATCATAAAGCTCCTTAACGTTTATGTTAGAGGGCAGATTCAACTTTCAGGTTTCTTCTTGCAGGTTTCTGGCAGCTTGGAGAAGATTCGTGAAAATCCCCGACCCCCAGTTTTAATATTGACTCTTTAAGTCTAAATATCAAGGCGAAACTTAATTATCTTAATAACATTTTAATCTCTATAAAGTTCCTTAAGTTATTTAGGGAATAAACCCTGCTCGTAAAATCACGGCGTCAAAATGGTGCCTTGTAATTACTTATGGTGCGTTTTGGGGCGTTTGAGATTTTGGGCTATACACCCATTTGTACTTGCTGTTTTAGGTATGGTTTCCTGTTTGAAAAATAAATTCACAAAATAATTTATATTTTTCTCTTGAAATATTGTTGAGCGGCTACATATCTGTTTCGTAGCCGCTCATTAGAGGGTTGCACATAAACTTAACGACTTGATCGCTAGGATAAGTCAATTTTCATATTGCTCATGTTTGAGGATATTTATATGCGTAACTTTGATTTTTCTCCGCTGTACCGTTCCGCCATTGGCTTTGATCGTATGGCCAATATTCTTGATAATTTAAATCGCGCTGAACAAAATCAGCCGACTTATCCACCTTACAATATTGAGTTAACTGGCGAAGATAAATATCGTATTACTATGGCGGTAGCAGGCTTTGATCGCTCTGAAATCAATATTGAAGTTAACCAGAATCATTTAACAGTGTCGGCCAATAAGGGCACTGAAGAGCAAACTCGTACGTATTTACACCAAGGTATTGCCGCTCGCAGTTTTGAACGTCGCTTCCAATTGGCTGACCATGTTCAGGTGCAGTCAGCCAATTATGAAAATGGGTTATTGCATGTGGATTTACAACGTATTATTCCTGAGGCGATGAAGCCGCGCACAATTCCTATTGGCAATGCTGTCGCACAGGATAAATTGACTCATGTAACACCGTCGGTTGCAGCTAATACCGAAAATACTGCAAATACAGTAGCTGCGTAGATTTTAATGGCTGTAAAAAAATATCCCTACACGATTTTTTTGTGTGGGGATGTTTATTTGGTGCGGGGGATTTTAAGTGGTGCTAAATAATTTTGCGCGCACTGTTTCGCGATACGCTATTGGTGTGGTTGCCATGTACTTTTTGAATAAAGTGTTAAAAAATCCTGCATCTTGATAGCCGACTTTTTCAACTATTTCGTTGATTGATAAGTTGCTTGTTTTCAATAGATCCTTAGCGATATTAATTCGCACTTCTTGCAAAAAATCCAACGGTGAAATGCTCAGTGCGGCTTTAAATCGGCGATTCAATGTGCGTGTACTCATGCCAAATTTTTCCGCGAGCTGCGGTATAAAAATGTCGCGGTGATAATTATCTTGCAGCCAAATTTGAATTTGAGTGATGTCTTCGTCGGGGTGATTGCTATGCTCTTGTTCGAAGAATCCACTGGCTTCATAGGCTCGGCGAATTTCGTGGGAGAAATGTCGTTCCACATGATTCGCAATCTCTTTTCCAAATAATCGTTGAATAAAATGCACTGTTAAATCTGCCAGCGAATTCACGCTGGCGGCGCAATAGAGATTGCCTGCTTGCGTAATAAAATACTGGCGCTTGAGTTGCACCAATGGGTAGTCTTTTTGGAATTGATCGAAGTAGTGCCAATGGGTTGTTGCTGCCTTTCCATCCAACAATCCCGCCTCCGCCAAAAAGCAGCACCCAGTACCTACCGCACTAATAAGTGCACCGTTTTGATACTCCTGTTTTAACCAAGTCAGTAACGACTCACTCTTTTTGATGAGTGGGCGTGGGTTGCGCCATAAGCCAGGAATGTAAATGATTTGGTTGTCGCCAAGGTCTGTGAGTGCGCTATCGGGTTGCCAACGCAAGCCTGAGCGGGTTAGAACTGGTTCTCCCGTTGGGCTGGCGGTGCGAATCTGAATGGGCGGGGTGTTTTGGGCGGTACCAGATTTTTGCTGGGCTCGTATAGCTGCGCTTTGTGCTGCCAGTAGCATTTCAGAGGGCAGTGTGGCGCTGGTAGCGAGCATGTTTTCCAGCAAGACAAAGGTAATATTGGTGGTTTGCATGATGATGGCTGCATCCAAGGGAAATTGTTTGTGGCCAAAATACCACTAATAATGGCCAATACGGCAATGACTTTACATTGGCATGTCAATAAACTGCTTGCATTGATCTTATTGTGTAGAGGTTTGTTAGATGTCGCATTTACCTATCATTGTTGGTTTCGGTGGTTTTAGCGCTGCGGGTCGCAGTTCTGGCCACCACGCTTATCGTCGTATGGTGATTGAAAGCCTGCCAGTGCAGGAGCGCCAGGAAACCTTGGCAGGCTTGGCGGCCATGATGGGCTTGGTGAAATTCGAGAACGACCAATATCAAAATGAAGCGGGCGAGGCATTGAGTCTTGCGCAAATCGAATCTGAGTATGGCGCTGCTGTTTTAGATGGCACCTTAATTCGCCGTATCGAAAAAACCTATTTTGATGTGGATGCTGCCCACTGGCAGAAGAATGCTGTGCTAGGTGCAGGCGATGAGCCGCTAGTATTTGATATGCGCCGCCGAGACTTGCCAGAACCTGTGCCAGCTGGTTGGGAAATTAAAGATCTCGATGATGATCGAGTACAGGTAAGCGCACCAAATGGTCTTGAAGTTAAATTTGATAGCTATCGTGAACTGCCAGTTAAGTCAGCAGGTCAATTGCCTCGCGGTTTCAATCCCGGTGCTTTGTACAATTCCCATTACCATCCCCGTGCGTTGCAATTGGCGGTAATTGGCGCTTCGGATGCAGTGCAATCCATTGGTATTGGATGGCAAACGATTATGGATGCGGTTAATCCTGACCAAATCGGTGTTTATGCAAGTAACGTTATGAGCCAAATGGATGAAAATGGCTTTGGTGGTTTGTTGCAGGCGCGTTTAAAAGGTGGTCGTGTAAGTACCAAGCAGTGCCCGCTAGGATTGAACACTATGCCGGCGGATTTCGTGAATGCCTATATTCTTGGTAGTGTTGGTCATACAGGTGCCATCGTTGGGGCCTGCGCTTCCTTCTTGTATAACTTACGCGCTGCGGTTGAAGATATTGTTGCGGGCAAATGTCGCGTTGCAGTTGTGGGCAATGCTGAAGCGCCAATTCTTCCTGAGATTATCGACGGCTATGCCACCATGGGTGCGCTAGCCAGTGAGGATAAACTTAAAAAATTAGACAATGTTGAGATTGCTGACCCGCGCCGAACCAGTCGCCCTTTTGGTGAAAATGCTGGTTTTACTATGGCAGAAGCCAGTCAATACATTGTGTTGATGGATGACGCCTTGGTAATGGAGTTGGGTGCGGATATTCACGGTGCCGTGAGCGACGTTTTTATCAATGCTGATGGCTTCAAAAAGTCAATCTCCGCTCCAGGCCCGGGTAACTACATCACTATGGCCAAGGCTGTAGCTGCTGCGCGCGCTTTGGTCGGAGAAG
>CAZZEV010000141.1:5528-7612 GCA_964653305.1 uncultured Cellvibrionaceae bacterium
TGAGCGCTCTATGATTCAGGCTCACGGTTCAAGTACTCCGCAAAACCGAGTGACCGAATCGCAAATTTTTGATCAGGTAGCGCAAACCTTTGGTATTACTAATTGGCCTGTTTCAGCCGTTAAGGCGTACGTAGGGCATTCGTTGTCTGCAGCGAGCGGTGAGCAGTTGGTTTCTACCTTGGGTATCTTTAAATACGGTCTGATTCCCGGTATTAAAACTATTGATAAGGTTGCAGATGACGTGCTTGCAGATCGCTTGAGTATTTCCACTGTTGATGTTGATCGCAAAAAATCACCTATAGACATTGCCTTCTTAAACTCCAAAGGCTTCGGCGGCAACAACGCCACGGCAAACGTTTTAGCGCCACACGTGGTTGAGGCTATGCTGTCGCGTCGCTATGGTGTTGAGGCGGTTGCGTCTTATGGTGAGCGTCGTAAAGCTGCTGTCACAAAAGCCAATAACTACGACCAGCAAGCGCTTACCGGTAATTTCGATACGATTTACCACTTCGGTAAAAATCTCATCGACGAGAGTCAAATCACCATCAGTCAGTCGCAAGTGACTCTACCGGGCTTTGCGCATCCAATTGATTTGGCGGTTAATAACCGGTTTTCTGACATGACTGACTAGATCTTGTGGTTTATGGATTAAACAAGTCTATACAAACCTATCGGTTTCACATAAAATGCCGCGCCTTTCGCACACCTTTGTGTGCGAGTAAAGATTTTTAACTGAAAGTGCTTGGCGCTTTCCCTACAGTAAACACAGGAAGAAGACCTCAATGGTAACTATTCGTCTGTCACGTGGTGGTTCTAAATCACGTCCATTTTATCATTTGACCGTAACTAACAGCCGCAGCGCGCGTAATGGCCGTTTTCTTGAGCGTATTGGTTTTTTCAACCCAGTAGCTCGTGGTCAAGAAGAAAAGATTCGTGTTGATGCTGATCGTTTGGCATATTGGGTTGGTCAAGGCGCGCAATTGAGCGATCGCGTTGCAACTATCGTTAAAGAAAGCCAAAAAGCTGCCTAAGTGAATCTGACGCCTAATGTCTACAAACTCTAATTTAGTTAATGTTGGGCGTATCACAGCGGTTTTTGGTATTAAAGGATGGGTGAAAGTCCATTCTTATACATCGCCAGCTGAGAACCTTTTTGAGTATCACCCTTGGTGGTTAAAGACCGCACACGGTGTCAAAAAAGTCGAAATTGACGAAGCAAGACCTCATGGTGATGCCTTTGTTGCGCATATTGTTGGAGTGGATGATCGCGATTTAGCGCTGACATTCACTGCAGTGGATATCGCCATCGAACGCGATCAAATTCCAGAGCTGGACGAAGGTGAATATTACTGGAGTCAGCTAGAGGGCTTGGCGGTGTACACACAATTTTCCGGTACGCGTCAGCGTTTAGGAATTGTGTCAAAACTGTTTGAAACAGGTGCCAATGATGTTTTGGTGGTAGTCGGTGATGCCGAATCTATCGACCAAAAAGAGCGTTTGGTGCCTTATGTTCCCGAGCAATTTGTACTCTCTGTTGATTTAATTGCAGGTGAGATGCTGGTTGACTGGGACCCAGAGTTCTAACTCTGGGGTTTTAAATAGACGGAATCCAGAATTTTTAAAACTTAGAAGGGGCTGTGGTGGATAATCAACCACAAAGTGAGTCGCCGTTAAAAATAGCGGTAATCTCGATTTTCCCTGATATGTTTGGCGCTATCGCCAACTTTGGTATTACCAGCCGCGCGCTCAAGCAAGGTTTGGTGGAGTTGAAAACCTTCACTCCGCGAGATTTTGCCCATGATCGCCATTCAACGGTTGATGATCGCCCCTTCGGCGGTGGTCCTGGAATGGTAATGATGGTGCAGCCTTTGCGGGATGCGATTGCAGAAGCCAAAGTCTGGGCGGGTAGTGAAGCCAAAGTGATTTACCTGTCGCCACAGGGTAGAACACTGGATCAGGCAGGTGTTGTGCAGCTTTCGGGTTACAACAATATGATTTTGATCGCAGGGCGTTACGAAGGTATCGACGAACGCTTGCTGGATACGGTTATCGATGAGGAATGGTCCATCGGTGATTATGTGTTA